>CATPAO010000167.1 GCA_955652025.1 Casimicrobiaceae bacterium | reverse complement strand
TCGGAGCTGTAACCATTCGCTTCTGTTCAGACCCGCAAGTTTGCTCGCCACACCGATAGCTCCTACCCTCACATCTTGCGATGTCGGGCAGCCGTGGCTTTTACGTCCGCGCCTATCACGGTTCGTTACCTCCCCGTGCAGAGGATATGCTAACCGCCCAATTCCGAGCAATTGGCGGTAAAGGGACTTTCACCCTTCAAGATGAGCAGCCTTGTCGGCTGCTCCCCTAACGTTCGGAGTTAGCAATGCGCGGATCACGCATCAGGTGCCCATAATCGCTTTTGGAAGTACTCACGCCACGCGGCGGGTAGCGAAGGATGGTCGCTCGCGCTCTCCAGTAGTGGTTGGTTCGTGGAATCCGCTGCGTACAACATGACCACGTCCGCGACCGTCAGGCGCCTTTCGTGACGCGTGAGCCGCTCGATAACATCTCCGGCACCTACCTCGCCTTCCCGCTCGACAGCGAAATAGAACCCGCTGCGGCGGCTCTGGAGGAAACGCTTGACCATGTCGGGGTGCCCGAAACGGATCCCCAACTTGTAGCAGGGCATGCGCGGCTGTGTGACAACAAGTTCCACAGTACCGACACGGTAGCGGTCACCAATCCAGACCTCATCCTCCAACAGGCCCTCCGTGGTCAAGTTCTCCCCGAATGCGCCCCAAGGCAATTCTGCGTCCGGCAGTTCGCGACGCCAAAAGGGGTAGTGCTCCGCCGGATATGCGTACACGGCTTTCTCCAGTCCGCCGTGAACGGACAGATCCGATTGCTGATCGCCCTCGACGTTGCCACGCGTGACGCGCACGCGGCCCGATACCGGCGTCTTGAAAATGGAAGTCTGGACACTGCGCGCGCGCCATTGCACCTCCTGAGGTCTTCCGACACTGATCGCCACAAGCTTCATCTAGACTCCTGCGAGCGGTCTGACGGCACAAGTCCACCGGCTCACGCGGCTCGGCCGAAGGCCGGCTGGCGAGGGCACGCGTTGAACGCCGTTGGCTCGCGATTGTAGGCCGAAGCTGAAAGCATTGAGGAATCCTTGTTGCCGGGGACGGCGATGGCGATGGCGATGGTGACGGCGCAATCGGCGCATGGAACAAGGCAGCCTGGCATACCGGAGAGGGCGTCTCGTGAGCGCGACGAGAATTTCCGACGGAACGTGGACAATCACACAGGCCAGCGGCTTGCAGCACACGATGGACCCCAACGAGTTGCTAGCTTGGCTGCAGTCGTTGGAGCGATGCTTGCTCCATAGTTTCCCGGCGCGGAGATCGTCGTGCAATTAACGGCTGAACCCTATCGCATTTCACGGAGCGGTTGTGATTAAAGTTAAGGACTCTGCAGAGTTCAAGCGCCTTGTTGGCGCGCTGTCCAACGATATTGTCTCCGCCAGCATTCATTGGCGAATGCAGCGTGACCTACTCGATGCGATGACCACATATCCCTTAGTACGCCAGCAGTCCATCACTTTCTGGCATCTGACCCTGAAAGCCCACGCCAGCGCCGCGACTCAACACCTTTGCCGGGCATTCGACCAGGAGCAGAAGTCACTGCATCTTCTGAGCTGGCTGCTCACGATAAAGGAAAACATCCATCTGTTCTCGGCCGACGAGTTCAGGAAGCGGCTTGCGAACAGCGCGTTTGTCGATAGCCTTGCGGAAGGCGGCACTAGGCCGAACGAGGCGCAACTCAACGAGGACATTGAGCGATGCAAGGTCAGCGACCCCCTCGTCAGGAAATTAGTTAGCTTGCGTGGCAGCAGCTTCGCGCATCGTAGCGCGACTCTTGCGCGCGATGGCACAACTCTGCCCGAAAAGATGGTGCTATCCGACCCTGAGGTCGAGGAACTCTTCAACCGCGCTTGCACCATCCTCAACCGTTACACCCGACTCTTTGCGGCGGAAACATATTCAACGACGATCATCGGCGCGCGCGACTACGAGTTCATATTTAAGACGATCCAAGCGAAGGTCGAGGCTTCGTATGCTAGGACTGACGAATTGCTGCGGAGCGCACAGGACCGCGATGCTCACGACTAAGCGGGCTGACGGCCTCGTGCATTAGCCACGACCTACGTATTGCTCCTCGAGCCGGCGCTCGACGAATGCCTGAACGTCTCCCTCGGTGATGCCGAGCGGCGCCAGCGACTTCGCTGCTTTGGCGACTACAGTGCTCAATTTGCGCTTCGACGCTTCGACTTCTCTCACGAGACCCTGCTGAACGAGCACTCCTCGCGGTTGGGTATACGACAGCGCAAGACCGCGTATCCAGTCCGCGGCAGGAGGCAGTTTGAGCAACTGCCTTGATACCGGCTGCCAATGGCAGCTCAGTTTCACGGGACCAAATTGCAGGTGCTCACCATCGCGCGTCACTACGATCGAATCCTCCGCTGGTGGCGCCGCGCAGAGCGCAACGAGCAGGCTCGCGCTCACGTTTGCATTGCCAGGCCACGCGCCCACCGCTCGCGCGATCGCAAAGGTGTCGCGCGCCTCGATCGTGAAATAGCTGCCGTCGAAGCCGAGGATGGCACGTTCATGCCCCTTCAAACGGCGCAATCGCGGGCCAAAAGCCCGGAGCGCAAGCACCACATGCCGTCGATCGACGGCTAGGCGATAGTCCACGGTTCCTCCTCACGGCCGGTGGTGGTCGCACGAAGGATGACGCTGATTGAACGAAAACCAAGGTGAATGCGAGCAAAACGATGCGCCGCGCCATAAACGCTCCCCTTTTTGGAATAGCGCCGATTGGGCGCTAACCAAGCGAGTGCGTCAAGGCGCGTTCGTCGGTTGGCGACCACTGCGGCGGCAGCCTCCGCAGCCGGATGAGCGGCTCACCGATAGCTGGGGCAGCCATATACTTGGCCGGACCAGCCTGCTGT
>CATPAO010000166.1 GCA_955652025.1 Casimicrobiaceae bacterium | reverse complement strand
TCCCAAAGCCGCCGGTCGGCCCGGCCGAACCGGCTGGCTGCCCGAGTTTTTCCCGCCTGGGTGACTTGGCCGTCGTAGCGTGAGCATTTGCGACGGCCGGGGATTCGCATGTCGGGCGGCGCGGGCATACGACGCCCGCCGCGCAGCGGGACGACAGGCGTATACTTTATTCAATTTCTGGCGGTGTCAGGGTGGCAGATCGTGCGCCCTGGAACGCCGGGTGACGGAGAGTCGAGGACGGCGATGCGCAATGGGTTGAAGAAGGCAGGTTGGATAGGAATCGGGGCGGTGCTGGGACTTTTGCTCTCGCTCAATCTCTCGGTGTTCGCCCAGCGCGAATCGCGATTGCCGATCCCGTACGAGGATCTGCAGCTCTTGTCGGCGGTATTCGGGAAGATCAAGAGCGACTACGTCGAGGCGGTGCCCGACGACAAGCTCATCAAGGAAGCGATCAACGGAATGGTCCACGGGCTCGACCCGCATTCCGATTTCCTCGATGCCGAGGCGTTCAAGGAATTGCAGGTCTCGACGCAGGGCAAGTTCGGCGGCCTGGGCATCGAAGTGGGCGTCGAAGACGGCATCGTCCGCGTCATTTCGCCGATCGAGGACACGCCTGCGTTTCGCGCCGGCATCAAGACGGGCGACCTGATCGTCAAGATCGACGACGTCGTCACCCGCGGCATGCCGCTGTCGAAGGCGGTCGAGAAGATGCGCGGCCGGCCCGGCACGTCGGTCAACCTGACCGTCGTGCGCAAGGACGTCGAAACGCCGCTCAATTTCGCGCTGGTGCGCGAGGAAATCAACGTCAAGAGCGTCCGCTACAAGTCTCCCGAGCCGGGTTACGGCTACATCCGGATCCGGCAGTTCCAGGACCGCACCGGTGAAGACCTGGCGCTGGCGATCCGCGACCTCTACAAGCAGCAGGGCGACTTGAAGGGCCTGGTGCTCGACGTCCGCTCCGATCCGGGCGGCCTCCTTAACCAGGCGGTCGCGGTCTCGGCGGCGTTCCTGCAGAAGGACGTACTCGTCGTCTATACCGACGGACGGACGCCCGACGCGCGGATGCGGCTAACCGCGAACAAGGACAACTATGTGCGGCGCGGGGACGATTATTTCCGCGACATGCCCGCTGCGATCAAGAAGGTACCGATGGTCGTCCTGGTGGATGGCGGCACCGCCTCGGCGTCGGAAATCGTTGCGGGCGCGCTGCAGGATCATAAGCGCGCCGTCGTCATGGGCGCGCAAACATTCGGCAAGGGATCGGTCCAGACGATTCTGCCGCTCGGCAACAATGCCGGTTTGAAACTCACGACCGCGCGCTACTACACGCCGGCCGGCCGTTCGATTCAGGCCAAGGGCATCGAGCCGGACATCTACGTCGACGACGGCCGCGAGAACGCCAATCGCATCCGTGAGGCTAATCTCGAGCATCACCTGGAAATTGCGAAGGCCGCGGGCGCGACCGACGCAGCGATCGTCGCCGCGCGGGCGGCGGCGGCGACGAGTCCGCAAGGCGCGACGCCCGCCAAGTCCATCAACGGTCAGGCGGAAGCTCCTTTGCCCCGCATCGATTTTGGCTCCGAAGACGATTTCCAGCTCAAGCAGGCGCTGAACCAGCTGAAGGGTCTGCCGGTGTTGGCGTCCACGAAGGCCATACAGGCGCAGGCGACGCAGATCAAGTAGCGCCCGTTCCGATCTCCCAAGCAGCGCCCGGCCTTTGCGCCGGGCGTTTTGTTTCATACTGGCGCCTCACCCATGGACGACTCCCAGCTTCTTCGTTACAGCCGCCACATCCTGCTCACGGAGTTCGGTCCCGATGCGCAGCAGAGCTTCGGCGCCGCGCACGTGCTCATCGTCGGTGTGGGCGGCCTGGGCGCGCCGGCAGCGCACTTCCTGGGCGCCGCCGGCATCGGCCGGCTGACCGTATGCGACGCCGATCACGTCGACCTCACCAACCTGCAGCGGCAACTACTCTACGCCACGGCGGACATCGGCCGTGCGAAGGTGGATGCCGCGGCGGCGCGCATCGCGGCGATCAACGACGAAGTTGAGGTCGAACGCATCGCGGCGCGGGTCGGCCCCGCGGAGTTGGTCGCACTGGCCGGCGCCGCCGACGTTGTGCTCGATTGCTCCGACAACTTCGTCACGCGGCACGCGATCAACCGCGCCTGCGTCGGCGCGAGAAAGCCGCTCGTTTCGGGCGCCGCATTGCGCTTCGACGGCCAGGTCGCGGTGTTCGACGTCCGGGATCCGGCGAGTCCCTGCTATCACTGCCTTTTCGGCGAGGGCGACGAGATCGAGGAGACGCGCTGCGCCACGATGGGCGTGTTCGCGCCGCTCACCGGCATCGTCGGTGCGACGCAGGCCGCCGAGGCGCTCAAGCTGATCGCCGGTGCGGGCACCACGCTCGTCGGCCGCCTGCTGCTGCTCGACGCGCTCGCAATGCAATGGCGCGAGGTCCGCGTCCCGCGCGACCCGTCATGCCCTGTTTGCAGCGATCGACCCCGATGAGCTCCGCGGCGCGCCACGTCGGGATCGGCCTCGTGTGCTCGCTCGCCTGGCTCGTCGCGCTGGACGCGCCGGCCGCGGCATTGGCGCCCGATGTCGACTTGCCTGCGGCGGAGTGGAAAGCGATCCAGAGCGTCATCGGCGCGCAGCGGGCCGCGCTCAAGAAAGATGATGGCGCGCGGGCGTTCGCCTTCGCGACCGACGGCCTGCGGCGCGAATTCGGGACGCCCGAGAACTTCATGCGCATGGTGCACGCGGGCTATCAACCGCTGATCGACGCGCGCTACGTCGAATTCCTGGACGGCGCCGTGATCGACGGCGTTCCCGTGCAACCGTTGCGCCTCGTGCTGCCCGACGGCATCGTGCTCGTCGCGCTCTACACGATGGAAAAGGCGGACGACGGGCGGTGGCACATCGCCGGCTGCGCGATTGCACCATCGACGGTCAAGGCGGCTTGATCCCCGTCCGACGTTCGCATTCGGCAATTTCGCCCAGCGATGCCTTGTTGCGGACGATCTTGTCCCAGGCATCGACCGTACGGGCGCGGATAGCGGGATCGGCGGACTCGATGCCGTCGATCGACGTCTGATCGTCTGCGCCACAGCGCGCGAGAAATGCCCGCAATGTCGCTCTCTTCGCTCGCGCCCGCTCGGCCGCTGTGGTGTCGGCGGCGTTGCGCTCGGCGATATTCGCACCGATCAATCGCGTGACTGCCGTCGTGCCGTGCTCCGCCATCGCCGTTCCGGCCTTCGCACAGGCAACGCGGCGCGAATCTGGAATGCCGGCGCCGCCAAGGCACGCGTTCGACAAAGTTACCAGCGAGGGGTGCGTCTGCGCCGCGGCGTACCCGACCGCGGCCTCGGCCTTCGCGGCGCGATCGGTGTCGATCGGAAGCACCATCACGTATTCCCAAAACTCCAGAAATCCGCGCGACCAGTAATCGTCGATCCGCGGCATCGTCGCCGCCTGCTCGAGATAGGCCACAACCGAGGCGTCGTCGTTTCGCTTGCTCGCGCGCGCGGCCTGCAGCAGCAGCGGAAAACCGTTGTCGGCGTCGCGCGTCGTCCAATCCGACAGACGGTCGACCGCGTCGCATTCGGGCAACGTCGGCTGCACGGGTTCGAGGCAAGCGATGGCCAACGATGCGAGGTACAGCTTTTCCTGCGGCGCGCCCACGCGTGCCGCCGCGTAGTGCTTGACGCGGGATACCACGTCGGTCAAGTCGAAATGAGCGGCCACCCAATGCGCGCGCGGATTGTCGGCCGCCATTCCGCGCAGGCGAATCTGCTCGTCAATGCGAGCCCAATCGGCCGCCCACCGCGATGGCGCGACTTGCGCGGGATCGGCGAGATGGCTCCCTGTTTGCGCGAAGCATGTCGCGCTGCCGGCCACGACGATCAGAAGCGCGGCGCTCGCGCGAACACTACGGCCCCAGGCATCGCGACGCTCCATCATCATCCGAACAGGAATTTCCGCTGCAGGTCCCAGCTTTCCTGCGGCGCGCGCTTGAACCCGGTCTTCGCGAAGAGCTGCCAGCGGCCGACGACGTAGGCGATCAGCACGGCGGCGTCGGCGTTCGCATCGCCATGCCAGCCGTTCGCGGCTTGCGCGATCCGCAGCGACTGCCGCAGCGACGCCTCGAGCTTGTCGGTCAACTGGTTGATCCGCGCTTGTAATCGCTCGTCCTCGTGCACCAGCGCGTCGCCGATCAGCACCCGCGTCATGCCTCGGTTCTTTTCGGCGAACGAGAGCAGCATCACAACTGTCTGCTCGGCCTGCGCGACGCCGTCTTGCGTGTCGGCGTTGATCTTGTTCACGAGCGAGAACAGCGTCGACTCGATGAATTCGATCAGGCCCTCGAACATCTGCGCCTTGCTCGCGAAGTGGCGATAGAGCGCCGCCTCCGACACGTCGAGGCGCGCGGCGAGCGCGGCCGTGGTGACCTTCTCGTTCTTCGGATGCTCGAGCATCGTCGCGAGCGTCTGCAGGATCTGCAGCCGCCGTTCGCCGGGTTTCATCGCCATGATCGAAACCGCGAGAGGACGCGCATAGCCCGAGGCGGCGGTGTTACGATCCGACGCGCGGCGGCGAGTTGTCGGCGCGGATCATCGTGCCCACGCCTTCGTTCGTCAGCACTTCGAGCAAGAGCGCGTGCTCGACGCGGCCGTCGATGACGTGCGAGCTCTTGACGCCGTTCTTGACCGCATCGAGCGCCGAGCCGATCTTGGGCAGCATCCCGCCGTGAATCGTGCCGTCGGCGAAGTGCCCTTCGATTTCGGTCGCGGTAAGGCCGGTCAGCAGCTTGCCGTTCTTGTCGAGCACGCCGGTCGTGTTGGTCATCAGCACGAGCTTCTCCGCGCCCAGCGTTTCGGCCAACTTGCCGGCGACCAGATCGGCGTTGATGTTGTACGCCTCGCCCGCCTGGCCAACGCCGATCGGCGCGATCACCGGAATGAAGTCCCGCGAGTCGAGCAGGCTGATCAATTCGGGATCGATGCGCTCGATTTCCCCGACCAGACCGATGTCGACGAGCGCACCGGCATCGGTGTCGCTCTTCAGCATCATTTTGCGCGCCCGAATGAACGCGCCGTCCTGGCCCGTCAATCCAACCGCCTTGCCACCATGCTGGTTGATGAGGCCGACGATTTCCTGGTTCAACTCGCCCAGCACCATCTCGACGACGTTCATCACCCGCTCGTCCGTCACGCGCATGCCCTGGCGAAACTCGCTTTCGATTCCCATCTTTTGCAAGAGGTCGCCGATCTGCGGTCCGCCGCCGTGGACAATGACCGGATTCATGCCGACGAGCTTCAGCATCACGACGTCACGCGCAAATCCGGCCTTGAGATGGGATTCCGTCATCGCGTTGCCGCCATACTTAATGACAATCGTGCGATCGTGGAAGCGCCGGATGTACGGCAGCGCCTCGGCGAGAATCTGCGCCTTGACGTTGGCGTTGACCGCATCGATCGGCATGGGAGGGAGTTTCACGCTTGGCGCCGTGCGGCGGAGAAAGCGGCGATTGTACCCGAACCGTGAGCTCGCTCGGCATTCGCGTGCGCGACGAGTAAGCGCCCACGCATGAAACGCGCGGCGCGCGCGCAATCGCGCGGATTTTGGTATCGTTTCCGCCCATGAGGAGCCCATTGCCGGACGCGGTACCGTTGGCGGAAGTCCGACGCGTGCTCGTCACCAAGCTGCGCCATCACGGTGACGTCCTGCTCGCGTCGCCGGTGTTCGCGGCATTGAAGCACGCGGCGCCGCACGCGGAACTCGACGCGCTCGTCTATATCGAAACCGCTCCGATGCTCGCGCACCATCCGGCGATCGCGCAGTTGCACACGATCGATCGTGAATGGAAGCGCCGCGGCGCCGCTCGCCAGGTCGCCGCCGAATGGCGGCTTCTACGCACGTTGCGCTCGCGGCATTACGATCTCCTGATTCACCTGACCGAGCATCCGCGCGGTCTCACGTTGTCGCGCCTCCTCCATCCGCGCTTTGCCGTGACACGCGAACGCGGGGGTCGCGATTTGTTTTGGCGTCGTCACTTCACGCATTTCTACAAGGTTCCGCCGCGCACGCCGCGCCACACCGTCGAAACCAACCTCGACGCATTGCGCCGCATCGGCGTCTACGCCGAAGCCTCCGACAAAAAGCTCGTGCTCGTGCCGGGTGCCTCCGCCGAGGCAAGCGTCGAAGCGCTGTGCGCGCGCCACGATCTGGAGCGCGGGCGCTTCGTGCAGGTGCATCCCGGCTCGCGCTGGCTGTTCAAATGCTGGCCGGCCGACCGGATGGCGGCGCTGCTCGACCGGATCGTCGCCGGGGGGTGGCCGGTCGCGATCACCGGCGCGCCGGACGCGCGCGAGCGTGCGCTCGTCGGCGAGACGCTCGCGCTCTGCGCAACGCATACGCGCGCGCGTCTTGTCGATTTGACCGGACAGCTCGACTTGTCCGAGTTGGCCGCGCTGACCGCACGGGCGCGTGCGTTCGTCGGCGTCGATTCGGTGCCGATGCATATCGCCGCCGCGATGGGTACGCCGGCGCTCGCGCTATTCGGACCGTCGGACGAGCGCGTCTGGGGGCCTTGGCTCGTGCCTCATCGCGTCGTCGCGTCGAGCGCACATCCGTGCCGCGCGTGCAACCTCGACGGCTGCGGCGGCGGCAAGGTATCCGAATGCCTGACCACGCTTGCCGTCGATGGCGTGCATGCGGCGTTCTTGTCCCTGATAGACGAAACCGCCTGACTCCCGATGCGACTCGCGATCATCCGCCAGCGCTACACGCCTTACGGTGGCGCCGAACGCTTCATCGAGCACGCGCTCGAGGCGCTGCTCGAGCGCAACGTCGCGATCTCGCTGTACACGCGCGAATGGCCGGAAACGAATCTGCACCTGATGGAGCCGCAGATCGTCGATCCGTTCTACCTGGGGCGGCTGTGGCGCGACTGGGGGTTCGCGCGCGCCGTGTGCCGCAAGATCGTCCGCACCGAGCCGGACCTCGTCCAGTCGCATGAGCGGCTCACCTGCTGCGACATCTTTCGCGCCGGCGACGGCGTGCATGCGGTGTGGCTGGAAGAGCGCCGAAAGGAAGCGAGCGCGCTCAGGCGTTTCACGCTCGCGGTGAGCCCGTATCACCGCTACGTCACGCGAATGGAGCGCCGACTGTTGCAACGTCCGTCGCTTGCGGCAGTCATCTGCAACTCGGCGATGGTGCGCGACGAGATCAAATCACGCTTCGGCGTTCCGGACCCGAAGCTGCATCTCATCTACAACGCGGTCGATTCGGACGTCTTCTCGTCTGCGCTTCGCGCCGATCGCGCCGCCACGCGCGCCCGGCTCGGCATCGTCGACGACGCGATCGTGTTTCTGCTCGTCGGGTCCGGCTACGAGCGCAAGGGTGTGGCGACGTTGCTCGACGCCATGCGCGAGGTGCCCTCCCCGGCGCACCTTATCGTCGTGGGCCGCGAAAGCCGGATGGACGCTTACGTGCAACGTGCCGTGCGCGCCGGCGTCGCCGACCGCGTGACGTTCGCGGGCCCGCAGAAAGATCCGAAGCCTTACTACGGCGCCGCCGACGCGTTCGTGCTGCCGACGCTCTACGATCCGTTGCCCAATGCGGCGATGGAAGCGATGGCCTGCGGCATGCCGGTGATCACCAGCACCAAATCGGGCGCCGCGGAGCTCGTGCGAAGCGCCGCTGCGGGATTCGTCTGCGCGTCGCGCGATGCAGCGACGTTGGCAGTCCATATGCGCGCGCTGATGGACGGCGCACTGCGCGCGCGGTTGGGCGCCAATGCGCGCAGCGCCGTGCTGCCCTTCACGCCACCGGCGATGACATTGCAACTGGTGCTCTTGTACAAGGCGTTGCTCGAAGCCAGTGTCGCACGTCGCCGCGGCAACAAGGCGCGGGCCGTCCCGATCGCTGTCGTCGAACCGAGCGCCGCGGCGCAAGGCGCGGACGGGCCGCTGCCGCCTGCGAACGCGGCCGACACCTCAAGCCGCGCCGCACCTCCGCCCGCGACCGGCGGCGATGCCGGTCCCCGTTGACACGCTGCTATAATTTGCGCTCGTGTTCCCGCCCCGCGTCGCGCGCGCATCGCCCCGCGCGAAACCGCCGACCGTCCCGCCCATGACGGGTTATCACCTCTACCTACGCCTGCTGCGCTACGTTCGGCCCTACTCGTGGGCGTTCGCGCTCGCCGTCGTCGGCATGGTTGTCGTCGCCGCCGGTGACCTGATCATGGCGATGCTCGTGATCCCGATCGTCCAGACGTTCCAGACGAACGATCCCGCGCGGGCGCAATGGCTGCCGCTCGCGGTGATCGGGGTGTTCCTGTTTCGCGGGATCGGCTCGTTCGTTTCCGAGTACGGAATGGCCTACACCGGACATCGCGTCGTGTTCGACCTCCGGCGCGAGCTCACCGACAAGCTCCTCAAGCTTCCGACGCCGTATTATGACGTCACGCCGTCGGGCGTCGTGCAATCGAAACTCACGTTCGATGCGCACCAACTCGCCCAAGCAGCATCGGGCACGATCACGACGGCAATCCGGAGCACGCTCACGATCGTGGCCAGCTTCGGCTGGCTGATGTGGATCAACTGGCGGCTCACGCTGATGACGTTCTTCGTGCTGCCGATCGTCGCCGTGGTGATCCGCTACTTCAGCCGGCGGCTGCGGCGGATCGCGCGCGACGTGCAGACGCGCACCGGCTCGATGACGCACGTGCTCGAGGAAATGATCGGCGGCCACCGCATCGTCCGCATCTTCGGCGGCGAGGCATACGAGCGCGCACGCGCGGTCACGGCGGCCAATTCGCTGCGAAGCTCGATGACCAAGCAAGCGTCGGCGAGCGCCGCGAGCTCACCGCTGACGCAGATGCTGGCGGCGATCGCGGTCGGCGTCATCATCTGGGTCGCGCTCGCGCAAAACCAGACCGGAAAGCTGGACCTCGGGATGTTCGCGTCGTATCTCGTCGCGCTGCTGACGCTGCTCGAGCGGCTGAAATCGCTGTCCGGGATCAACGCGGCGATGCAGCGAGGCTTGGCCGCCGCCGAGAGCATTTTCGGTCTGCTCGATCGCGACGAGGAGCCGGACACCGGAACCGTGGCGCTCGAACGCTCGCGCGGCGAGCTCAAATTCGATCGCGTGTCGTTGCGCTACGCGGGCGCGGAGCGGGAGGCCTTGGTCGACGTCTCGCTCACGGTGCGTCCCGGCGAGACGGTCGCGCTCGTCGGCAGCTCCGGGAGCGGCAAATCGTCGCTCGTCAACTTGATCCCGCGTTTCTACGAACCGACCGCCGGGCGCCTGTTTATCGACGGTCACGACGTCACGACATTGACATTGTCGTCGTTGCGCGCGCAGATCGCGCTGGTGTCCCAGGATGTGATGCTATTCGACGACACGATCGCGTCCAATATCGCTTACGGCGCGATGAGCGGAACGCCGCGCGAGGCGGTCGAGCGCGCGGCGGCGGCGGCGTACGCGCTCGAGTTCATCCGCGCTACCCCGCAGGGCTTCGACACCCGCGTCGGTGAGAACGGCGTGCGGCTCTCGGGCGGGCAGCGTCAGCGTATTGCGATCGCGCGCGCGATCCTCAAGGACGCGCCGATCCTGATCCTAGACGAAGCGACGTCCGCGCTCGATTCCGAATCGGAGCGCCAGGTCCAGGCCGCGCTCGACACGCTGATGCAGGGACGCACGACGCTCGTCATCGCGCATCGGCTCTCGACCATCGAGCACGCCGACCGCATCGTCGTGCAGGAGCGCGGCCGCGTCGTGGAGCAGGGAACGCACGCCGAGCTGATCGTGCGAGGCGGCGTCTACGCCCGCCTCCATCGCATCCAGTTCAACACCGCGGCTGCGACCGCGTGACGACGCCGCTTTCGATAGCACACAGCGAGGCATCGTCGGGCTGGGGCGGGCAAGAGATCCGCATGCTCTCCGAAGCGGCGGGACTGACCGCGCGCGGCCATCGCGTCCGCGTCTGGGCGGCCGACGGCGCGCACATTCTCGATGAGGCGCCGCGCTTCGGCGTGCCGGCGCTGTCGCTGCCGATCGGCGCCAGGCGCCCGCGCGGCACCCGGGCGTTGCTCGATTCGCTCGCGCGCGAGCCCGTCGCGTCGTCAACACGCACAGCTCGACCGATTCCTGGCTCACTGCGATCGCCTGCCGCTGGCTCGAGATCGGGCGCCGGCCGGGGCCGGTCATGGTCCGCACGCGCCACGTGTCGATCGCCGTGCCGAACGATCCCGCGACGCGTTGGCTCTACCGACAGGCCACCGCGCGCATCGTGACAACGGGAGATGCATTGCGCGAGCAGCTGATCCGCGGCAACGACGTCGCTCCGGATCGCATCGATTCCGTTCCGACCGGCATCGACGCGTTCCGCTTCGCGCCGCGCGACCGCACGGCGATGCGCCGCGAGATCGGCCTTTCCAGCGACGGTCCGATCGTCGGCGTCATCGCCACGTTGCGACGCTGGATAGGTCACCGGTATCTGCTCGTGCCGGCGCAGAATCCGCGGGTGCTGTCCGACGCGATCGACGCGCCGTTGGACCACCCCGACGCGGCAGCGCGGCTCGCCACCGCCGCGCGGGCCTTCGTGCTGCCCCGCTACGGCGTCGAAACCGTGCTCGATCGGATGGAGACGGTGTTTCGTCGCGCGCTCGTCGAACGACGCAACGGGACGCCGCAGAACGAACGATGAACGCTCACTCGACGACGATATTCGGCGACGTCGCCTCCGCCACGATCTGTGGCTTTCATGACCGGGGCGTCGCGGAGCCGGGATGGAGCATCGCGCCGCCGTCTTCGGGCGATGACGCGGCGTGGCGCTGGATCGAGGCCAATCATCGCTGCAACATCCTGCTGTGGGACGAAGAGGATCAGGCAAGGCGGAAAGACGTGCCCGATGGCGCGATCGCCGCCAACAAGCGCGCGATCGACGGCTACAACCAGCGCCGTAACGACGCGATCGAAAAAATCGACGAGTCGCTGCTCGCGCGGATTGTCGGCATCGAGCCGGTCGCCGGCGCTTGGCACCAATCGGAATCGGCGGGTGCGATCACCGACCGGCTATCGATACTCGCGCTCAAAATCCACCGTATGGGCGAACAGACGCGGCGCACCGACACGACGCCAGAACACATCGCGACCTGCCGCGAAAAACTCGCGCGCATCGCGCTTCAGCGTTCCGATCTCGCGCACTGCCTCGACACGCTGCTCGAGTGGGCAGTCGAAGGACGGGCGTTCTGGCGCGTGTATCGGCAGTTCAAAATGTACAACTCCCCTGAGCTCAATCCTTATCTCTATGGTGGGAAGCGGTGATCGTGCCTTTTGGCGTTGTTCGCCTCGCCGAGTTACCGCGTTGAACGCGTCGCGCCGTTGAGTCTTTTGCGACACATCGGCGCATCGGCGCGGCGCGCCGGTTAACGCGCCAACTGGTCTCAATCGGCGCGCAAGTCCCAACGCTTTATTTGCGCGGCGTCGGTGGGCAAGTCCGCCGGTTTGCAGTAAAGATCGGCATGACTAGGCGCGGCGGCAGCGCTCGTGGCGACGCTCGGCATCGGCCTTTTCAACACGATGCTGCATGACGAGCAGGGGCCTGCTCGCGCTGATCCTGCTCGGCATCTGGCTCGGGTCCCGGCGGGCGCACGCGGCGGAAATGCCGCCGCAGCGTCGCGCCTGATCGCGTTCAGCGCCGGCGCGGCGCGCGCAGCGGCAGCGGCACCGCAGCGTCGCCGGTCGCTTCCACGGGGATCGGCTGCACCGGCGCTCCCGCCGGCGGTGAATACTCGGGGATCCACGTCTTCAACCGCGCGCGGACTTCGGCATCGTCGGCGGCGCGGTCGCGCTCGCACCAGGCGACCATCTGCCCGACCGCGTCACGATTGGCCTCGCGCGCTTGCGCGATGCGAAGCTTCGGATGCGGCGTCGGCTTCGTCGCCTCCTCCAACGCGAGCGGCTCTTCGAAGAGCTTTTCGCCCGGCCGCAATCCCGTGAACACGACAGCGACGTTGTCCGGATCGGCGCCGTAGAGGCGGATCAGGTCGCGCGCGAGATCGACGATGCGCACCGGGTCGCCCATGTCGAGCACCAGGATCTCGCCGCCCTTTCCCTGCAGGCCGGCTTGCAGCAGCAACTGCGTCGCCTCGGAGGCCGACATGAAAAAGCGCGTGATCTCGGGATGCGTGACCGTGACCGGACCGCCGCGCGCGATCTGTTCCTGAAAGCGCGGAATCACGCTGCCCGCGCTGCCGAAGACGTTGCCGAACCGGACCAGCACGAACTGCGTTCCGCCGCCCTGCAAGCTCTGGCACACGATCTCGGCGAAGCGTTTGGTCGCGCCCATCACCGAGGTCGGATTCACCGCCTTGTCGGTCGACACCAGCACGAATTTCTCGACCTTCGCCGCAACGGCCGCGCGCGCCAGCACCCAAGTGCCGTAGGCGTTGTTCTGCACCGCCTGCCACGCGTTGATCTCCTCCATCAGCGGCACGTGCTTGTACGCCGCCGCGTGGAAGATCACGTCGGGCCGCTCGCGCTCGAGCACGGCGTCGACCAGCGCTACGTGCTTGACGTCGCCGACGACCGGTGAGATCGGCAGTTGCGGAAATGCGTCGGCGAGCGCCATCTGGATTTCGTAGAGCGCTGCCTCGGAGACGTCGAACAACACGAGGCGCGCCGGACGAAAGCGTGCGATCTGCCGCGCGAGCTCGGCGCCGATCGAGCCGCCGGCGCCGGTCACGACGACGACGCGATTGCCGAGCCACTCGGCCAATCCCGCGTTGTCGAGCTTGACCGGGTCACGGCCCAGGAGGTCGTCCGCGTCGACGTTGCGCAACATCGTCAGCGGATAGCGGCCCGAGATCAGGTCTTCGTACGACGGCACTGTCAGCGCTTCGACGCCGGCGGCCGCGCAACGCTCGGCCACCCGCCGTCGCACCGCGTGATTGGTGGACGGCAGCGCGATCACGACCTTGCGCACGCCGTAGCGTCGCGTCCAGCCGGGAAGATCGTCGATCGGTCCCAGCACGCTCACGTTGCGCAGGAGCCGCCCGTGTTTTGCCGGGTCGTCGTCGAGCAATCCGACGACGCGCCACTGCCGGCTTCGCGCCATGTCCTCGGTGAGCCGCGCTCCGGCTTCGCCGGCGCCGACGATCAGCACCGGCTCGCCGAGCGCGGCGAGCGGACTGTACAACCGATGCTCCTTCCAAATGCGGTACGCGAAGCGCGAGCCCGCCATCAGGAAGATCAGCACGATCGGATAGAGCACGAGCACGCTCCGCGGCACGACGGTTTGCAACTGCAACATCACGAGCACCAGCGGAATGACGATCGTGCCGAGCGCCGCGGCGAGCACGATCCGCTGCAGATCGAGGATGCTGGCGAAGCGCCACAGCCCGCGATAGAGCCCGAGCGCCAAGAAAATCGTCGCTTGCAACGGAAGGATCCAGGCCAGCGTGAACCAGGCCTCCGACACATACGGGTCGCGCAGATCGAGATTGAACCGCAGCCAGAAGATCGCCATCCACGCGAGCGCGGCCGCGCAAATGTCGTGGAGGAAAGCGAGCGCAGCGCGCCAGTTGAAGCCGAGGGTCATCGGGAAGCGGTCGGTTTGCGGCGCCAATGATAATCAATCGCCGCGAACATTATGAAGCATACAACGCAAGCGAGCGCGAGCGCGACAGGTCCCCATGCCGGCGCGAACGCGAGACAGCCGAGCGCAGTGCCGGCCGCCGCGATCATCAGCATCGCGTAGACGGAAAGCGTCCCGGCATGTCCGGCGCCGAGGCGATGCAGCCGCTGATAGTAATGATCGCGATGCGGGAGAACGACGTGCTCACCCCGAACAGCGCGCCGCAGCAGCGTGACCGTTGCATCCGCGATGAAGGGCAGGAACACGAGTACCGGGAACCACGCCGGCCATTGACCGGACACGGTGCCGGCGGCGCCGAACGCTGCCGCCACGAATCCGAGCGGCACCGAGCCGCCATCGCCCAGGAACATTGTGGCGCGCGGACGATTGACGACCAGAAACGGCAACGTCGCCGCCGCCAGCGCCAAGTAGGGCACCGCGTGATCGCCGGCGCGCAACGCCGCGGCGCCGTAGGCGCCGAAGCCGATCATCGTCATCGCCGCCGCGAGGCCGTCGTTGCCGTCCATGAAATTGTAAAGATTGGATACCCAGGCGATCAGCAACGCCAACGCGACCACGGCGACGTAGACGTTCGCGCCAACCGGTTCCGCCGTGATCAACCACGCCGCGCACCACAGCGCCGCACCGGCGTGCGCGGCAAGGCGCACGGCCACGGCAACGCCACGCGCGTCATCGATCGCCGATACCGCCAACAGCAGCAGCCATGGCGGCAGCCAGCCCACCACACCGCCGGGAAACTCGGGTGGAAACCACAGCGCAGCGGGCAGGAAGCCCACCCAGATCGCGAGGCCGCCCACGCGCGGCACCGGACGGGTGTGCAATGAGCGTTCGTTCGGCGCGTCCTGCGGCAGCCGCAAAGCGATGCGGGCGAACAGGGCGACCGCGGCCATCCCAAGCGTGAGCGCGAGAAAGACTGCGCCGGCGCCTGCGTAGC
>CATPAO010000165.1 GCA_955652025.1 Casimicrobiaceae bacterium | reverse complement strand
GTGGCGCGGTGGAACATGACCGAAAAGTGACTGTGACTCGCGCAGCCGATCAGATGCGCGATCTCGGTGATCGGCAGGTCCGTCTCGTGGAGCAGCGACTTCGCCCGCTCGATTCGGCGCTCCAGCACGTACCGGTGCGGCGGAAGCCCCGTCGTCTGTCTGAATGCATGGGCGAAATGGCCGGAGCTCATGGCCAGTGCCTCGGCAATGTCGGTGAGCGTCAGGTCTTCGCGCAGATTGTCGTCGATGTACTCGATCGCCCGGAGAAGCTTGTGATGCGACAGCTTCGCTCCGGGCTTTTCCAGCGGGATGCTCTCCGTGCAGTAATGCCGCAGCAAATGGATGGCGAGGTGCGTGGTGAGCGATTCGGCGTAGATCCGGCTCGCGGCGCCCTCCGGCTCGAGCCCCGCGAGGAGCCGTCGTCCGATTTCCTCGAGTTGCGGGTCCCGGACACCGAGATTGTCGCGGATCTCGAATCGCGCCGGGTCGGCCGCGCATTCCTCTCCGGCGATGCTCTGGACGAATGCGGGCGCGAGCCTCAGCAGGATGACCATCGTCTCGCCGGTGTGCTGCCAACGCTTGGGTTCGCCCATCGGCGTAATCGTGGTGTCGCCGGGACGCACGAGCTTGACGTCCGTGCGCCCGTTGCGGCGTTGCAGCAAGTTGACCGAGCCGGCGATATGAACGCCCAGCACGTGGTCGCGCATTGGCACGACGGCATCGGTGTCGCAAAAGCGCTGCAACTCGACGACGATGCCGTTCCAGCCGCGCGATCGGCTCGACAATAGCGGCTCGGGAAGCGTCCCCGATAGCGTTCGCTGGGACGGGCCGGGCGTTGCCGCGTGAGGCTGCGTGAGCAACTGAATCCTCCGGATCGCGGTCAGAACATGTGCTGCCCGCCGTTGATCCCGATGTTGGCGCCCGTGACGAACGCCGCTTCGTCGCTCGACAAGTAGGCGACCAGTCCGGCGACTTCCTCGGGCTTGCCGAGCCGGCCCATCGGAATCTGCGGAATGATCTTGCTGTCGAGCACGTCCTTGGGGATCGCCATCACCATCTTCGTGCCGATGTAGCCCGGCGAGATCGTGTTCACCGTGACGCCCTTCCGCGCGACTTCCAGCGCGAGCGCCTTCGAGAATCCGTGCATGCCGGCCTTCGCCGCCGAATAGTTCGTCTGCCCGAACGCGCCTTTCTGGCCGTTGACCGACGAGATGTTGATGATCCGTCCCCAGCCGCGGTCGATCATCCCGTCGCAAACCTGCTTGGTCATGTTGAAGCACGAGTCCAGGTTCGTCTTTATCACGGCGTCCCAGTTGATCTTGTCCATCTTCTTGAACGTCATGTCGCGCGTGATCCCCGCGTTATTGACCAGCACGTCGATCGGCCCGATTTCCGCGGAGACCTGCTGCACGCACGCGGCGGCCGAATCCCAGTCGGTGACGTCGCACGGGTAGGCGCGAAAGTCGTAGCCCTGCTTTCTCATCACGTCGAGCCACTCCGGCGCCTTGGTGTTGCCCGGCGAGTACGTGGTGACGACTTTGTCGCCGAGCGCGGCCAGCTTGATGCAGATCGCTTCGCCCAGGCCGCCCATGCCGCCGGTGACGAGCGCGACGCGCGGATTCGTTGCCATGTTTCGTTTCCTCCTACGGGTTTCTGACCCGCGTTTCGTTATTGGCCGTGGTCGCCGCTCAGCGGGGCCGACCCGGTCCGATCCCGGCCTTTACCGCTCGACGGCGAGTGCGACTCCCATGCCGCCACCGATGCAAAGCGAGGCCAATCCGCGTTTTGCATTGCGGCGTCCCATTTCGTGCAAAAGCGTGACCAGCACGCGGCAGCCCGACGCGCCGATCGGATGGCCGAGCGCAATCGCACCGCCGTTGACGTTGATCTTCGACGTGTCCCAGCCCATTTCCTTGTTGACCGCGCAGGCCTGCGCTGCGAACGCCTCGTTGATTTCCATGAGATCGAGGTCGGTGGGCTTCCAGCCGGCCTTCTCGAGGCAGCGCCGCGATGCGGGCACCGGCCCCATCCCCATGATCGCGGGATCGACGCCCGACGACGCGAACGCCTTGATCTTGGCGAGTGGCTTCAAGCCGAGCGCGTGCGCGCGTTCGGCGGTCATCACCAGCACCGCGGCGCCGCCGTCGTTGATGCCCGAGGCGTTCGCCGCAGTGACACTGCCGTCCTTGGCGAACGCGGGCCGGAGTCCCGCGATCGAATCGAGCGTCGTGCCGGCCTTGACGAACTCGTCGGTCGCGAACGGCACCGGGTCGCCCTTTCGCTGCGGAAGCATCACCGGCACGATCTCATCCGCGAACTTGCCCGCCATTTGCGCGGCCTCGGCCTTGTTCTGGCTGGCCACGGCGAACGCGTCCTGTTGCGCGCGGGTGATCTCGTACTTCCTCGCGACGTTCTCCGCCGTTGTTCCCATGTGGTACTGGTTGAAGACATCCCACAAGCCGTCGACGATCATCGAGTCGATGAGCTTGGCGTCGCCCATCCGGAAGCCGTCGCGCGATCCCGGCAGCACGTGCGGCGCGGCGGTCATGTTCTCCTGTCCGCCGGCGATCACGATGTCGGCGTCGCCGCACTGCACCGCCTGCGCGGCGAGCATCACCGCCTTGAGGCCCGATCCGCAGACCTTGTTGATCGTCATGGCGGGAATCGAATGCGGAAGGCCCGACTTGATCGATGCCTGCCGCGCCGGATTCTGCCCGCTGCCGCCGGTCAGTACCTGGCCGAGAATCACTTCCGAGATCTGCTCGGGTTTGACGCCGGATTGCGCGAGCAGCGCGCGAATGACGGTGGCGCCGAGTTCGGGCGCGGGAATCTTGGCGAGCGAGCCGCTGAACTTACCGATCGCCGTGCGCAAGGCGTTGGTGATGACGATGTCAGTCATGGATTCTCTCCGGGAAAGGGACGCCGCGAAACGAATTGCGGCTGACGCTTTCCGCCATGGTAGCGCAGCCGCTGCGCGCGTGGTACGGGGCGTCTTGCGGCAAGCGCGAAAAAGAACGCGGGATCAACCGCCGGCAAATCGGTAGCCGACGCCCGTCTCGGTCAGAAGATAGCGCGGCTGCGCGGGGTCGGCTTCGAGCTTCTGGCGCAAATGGCCCATGTAAATGCGCAAATAGTGATTGTGCTCGACATGCGCGGGGCCCCAGACGTCGCGCAAGAGTTGCCGGTGCGTGAGCACTTTTCCCGGATGCGCGAGCAGCGTGGCGAGCAGCCTGAACTCGATCTGCGTCAGATGGACGTCGGCGCCATTCTGTGTGACGCGACGATTCGTGAGGTCGACGCTGACCGCGCCGAAGTGGACGATCGGACTCTCACCCGCGCCTTGCGCGCGCCGGCGGAGCGACGCGCGCACCCGCGCCAACAGCTCGGCGACGCCGAACGGCTTGACCAAATAGTCGTCGGCGCCGGCGTCGAGCGCGGCGACCTTGTCCGATTCGTCAACGCGCGCCGAGAGCACGATGATCGGCACGCTGCTCCAGCCGCGGACGTCGCGCACCAGTGTGACCCCGTCGCCGTCCGGCAATCCGAGGTCGAGGACGATCACGTCCGGCTTGCGCGTGCCTGCTTCGATGAGCCCGCGCTGCAGCGTGTCGGCCTCGTGGACGCGATAGCCCTCCGCTTCCAATGCCGCACGGACGAAGCGCCGGATCTCGCGGTCGTCCTCGACGATCAGCAATTGCGGAACGGTTTCGATCGGTCGGCGGCGCTCAATGGGTCGGGGCGTTTACACGCCGTTTACGTCCGGCGCTCCAATCTGTACGCGAACTATATGCGCAATGGCATAACCTGCTCGCATTGTAATGGCAGCGAGAACGCAATGAACGTCTACCTGATCGTAACGATGCTGCGGATGCTGGTCGTGTTAGCGCTGGTGTTGCTGGCCGTCGCGGCGGCCGCGTTGGCGGAGCGCCTGCAACGGCGTCGCCTCGGCAAGCGCAGCGAGGTGCCGGTGCCGTACCTCGCCGCGTCCGGCACCGGGTCGGAGGCTCCGCCCTCGTGCGAATGCTACGCGGGGGACGCGCCTGGCGTGAAATCGTCGCCGGTCGTCATCGAACACCGAGCACAAAGGCGTGCGGCGTGATACGGGAGATCGAAAAATGATGGACCTGATCTTTGTCGGGCTGATCGTGGGCTTCTTCGCGTTGTCGGTGTGGCTGGTCCGCTTCTGCGCGAGCCTGATGGGCAAGGGGGGCCGGTCATGAACTGGGTCTATTGGCTCTCCGGCCTCGCCGCATTGGTGATTTTCGTCTATCTGATCGTCGCGCTGTTCAAGCCGGAGTATTTTGAATGAACCTTCAAGGCTGGCTGCAAATCGCGCTGTATGTCGTCGTCCTGCTTTTGCTCGCGAAGCCGCTCGGCGCCTATATGGCGGCCGTCTACGAGGGTCGCGCGACGCGCGCGCAGCGCATCGGCGGTTGGCTCGAGCGCCTGATCTATCGCGGCGCCGGTGTCGATCCTGCGCAGGAGATGGACTGGAAAAAGTACGCGTTGGCGATGCTCTGGTTCAACCTGCTCGGCGCGCTCGTCGTCTACGCGCTGCAGCGCGCGCAAGCGTGGCTGCCGCTCAACCCGCAGGACTTCGCGGCGGTGAGTCCCGACTCGTCGTTCAACACGGCGACGAGCTTTATCACCAACACCAATTGGCAGGGTTATGGCGGCGAGTCGACGATGAGCTATCTGACGCAGATGCTCGGGCTCGCCGTGCAGAATTATGCCTCCGCCGCCAGCGGTATGGCGGTGTTGGTCGCGCTGGTGCGGGGCTTCGCGCGCAGGGAAGCGACCGGCATCGGCAATTTCTGGGCCGACCTCGCGCGCACGAGTGTTTACATTCTGCTGCCGTTGTCGATCGTATTCGCGCTCGTGCTAGTGAGCCAGGGTATCCCGCAAACGTTCGACAAGTACGCGACGGTCGCGCTGACCCAGCCGGTGACCTACGACAACCCGAAGAACGGTCCGGACGGGCAGCCTCTCAAGGACGACAAGGGCAATCCGGTCACCGAGAAGGCGACGGCGACCGAGCAAACGATTCCGCTCGGGCCCGCCGCATCGCAGATCGCGATCAAGCAGCTCGGAACCAACGGCGGCGGGTTCTACAACGTCAATTCCGCGCATCCGTTCGAGAATCCGACGCCGCCTTCGAATTTCCTGGAAATGGTGGCGATCCTGCTCATCCCCGGCGCGCTTTGCTACACGTTCGGCAAGATGATCGGCGACACGCGGCAGGGCTGGGCGCTCCTCGCGACGATGACGATCCTCCTCGCCGTGCTGCTGGCGGTGTGCGTCGGCGCCGAGCAAGGCGGCAATCCGCTGCTCACGAAGCTGGGCCTGGATCCGGCGGCCTCCGCGTCGCAGCCTGGCGGCAACATGGAAGGCAAGGACGTGCGG
>CATPAO010000164.1 GCA_955652025.1 Casimicrobiaceae bacterium | reverse complement strand
GGGCAGCAGCTCTCACAGCAACCCTGCCTGCCAACGACCGATTCCACTTTCGCGCGGTGTCCTGGCAGGAACTCCTCACAGTCCTCCCGCTGCCGGAGAACGTGACGGCCTGGGCAGCGGAGAAGCACGGCATCGTTGCTTCCGGCTAATGGCCGCCGCCGCCGCGGCGGCGAGCGCGTCGATGAGCGGCTTCACCGCGACGCGTTTCAGCTTGAGCGCGCCAGGATTGACGATGAGGCGCGCGCTGATCGGCATGATGTCCTCGACGACGACGAGGTCGTTCGCTTTCAGCGTGTTGCCGGTCGATACGAGGTCGACGATCGCATCGGCGAGGCCCGACAGCGGCGCCAGCTCCATCGAGCCGTACAGCTTGATCAGATCGACGTGCATCGCCTTCGCCGCGAAATGCTCGCGCGCGACGCGGACGTATTTCGTCGCGACGCGGATCCGTGCACCGCGCTGCACCGTCGCCGACCAGTCATAGCCGCGCCGCGTCGCGACGACGAGGCGACAGCGCCCGATGCCGAGATCGAGCGGTTGATAAAGGCCGTCGCCGCCATGTTCCAGCAGCACGTCCTTGCCGACGACGCCCACATCCGCCGCACCGTATTGCACGTACGTCGGAACGTCGGTCGCGCGGAGCAGGACGAGCGACACGTCCGGCCGGTTCGTCTTGAAGATGAGCTTGCGCGACGTCGCGGGATCTTCGTCCGCGACCAGGCCGGCCGCGGCAAAAAGCGGCAGCGTCTCGTCGAGATTGCGACCCTTGGACAGGGCGATGGTCAGGGCAGTCACGGGCGTTCCGGCGCGAACACGCGGAGCCGGTCATTCTACCGGACGCGCCGCTCCGATCCCTTCCGGATAACCCTCACTGCCGCGCCGTGCGGAGGTTGGGCGGCGGCGGCACCTTCGCGTCGGTACGAAACGGATTGATGTCGATGCCGCCGCGGCGGGTGAAGCGTGCGTGGACGGTCAGCCGCTCGGTACGACAACGCGCGGCGATGTCGACGAACATGCGCTCGACACAATGCTCGTGAAACCCGGGATGGCACCGGTACGAGACGAAATAGCGCAACAGGCCGGCGCGATCGATGCGCGGACCGTGGTAGGCGATGCGCACCGATGCGATGTCCGGTTGGCCCGTGATCGGGCACACCGAACGGAACAGGTTAGTCGTCAGCGCCTCCTCGACGCGGTCGTCGCCCGCGACGAGTGATGTCGTATCGACCTCGTACGCCGAGCAATCGACGGCCAACCCGTCGAGGCTCTCCCCTTCCAACTCGGCGAACCGCTCGGCGGCAAAGCGCGTGGAGTCGCGCAACGACAGGTGCACCGGCGCACCGACCGCCTCTGCGAGATCGCGCGAGATCGTCGTTGCGACGATCTCCGGCGACGCGTACGACGATTGCGCGAACGAGCCCAGGTACAGCTTCATCGATTTCGATTCGATGATCGATGGCGATTCCGCCGGCACTTCGATCGTCGCGATGGCGATCGCCGGCCTACCGCGCGGGTCGAGCCAGGTTAACTCGTACGCGGTCCAGACATCGCGCCCGGAAAACGGCAATGCGCCGCTCAGCCCCAACGCTGCGCGCTGCGGCGCGCGCGGGACGATGAACAGTTGTGCCGGATCGTAGGCGTCGGGGTATCCGGTCGCATGACCCAACGGTGAACGGTCGAGATCGTCGGGCGGCGCGGACATGGGGTCATCACTTGACGCGGCGGATCCGCGCGCCCAACCCGGACAGCTTTTCCTCGATCCGCTCGTAGCCGCGATCGAGATGATAAATGCGGTCGATCGTCGTCAAGCCCTCGGCGATCAATCCGGCGATGACGAGACACGCCGACGCGCGGAGATCGGTCGCCATCACCGTCGCGCCGGTCAGCGTGGCGACGCCTTTGACGATCGCGGTGTTGCCCTCGACGTCGATGTCGGCGCCCATCCGCCGCAACTCCTGCACGTGCATCATCCGGTTCTCGAAGATCGTCTCGGTGATGACCGACGTGCCGCCGGCCTTCGTCGCAAGCGCCATGAACTGCGCCTGCATGTCGGTCGGGAACGCCGGGTACGGCGCGGTGCGCACGCTCGCGGGCTGCAGCGATTTCGAGCGCCGGACGCGGATCGTCGCGCCGTCGGTCGAGATGTCGGCGCCCGCCTCGGCGAGCTTTTCACGTACGGCTTCCAGCGTGTCGGGCCGCGCCCCGGTGATCGCGACGTCGCCGCCGGTCGCCGCGGCGGCCGCGACGAACGTTCCGGTCTCGATGCGATCTGGCATGATCGCGTGCGTCGTCCCTGAGAGCCGGTCGACGCCTTCGATCGTGATCCGGTCCGACCCGGCGCCGGTGATCCGCGCGCCCATCGCATTCAGGCATTGCGCCAGATCGACGATCTCGGGTTCGCGCGCGGCGTTCTCGAGCGTTGTGACGCCGGCGGCAAGCGTTGCCGCCATCATCAGGTTTTCGGTGCCGGTGACCGTCACGACGTCGAACACGAATTTGGCGCCCGACAAGCGCGTGGCGCGGGCATTGATGTAGCCGTGGTCGAGGTCGATCTCGGCGCCCATCGCCAGCAGGCCCTTCACGTGCTGGTCGACCGGCCGGAGGCCGATCGCGCAGCCGCCCGGCAGCGACACGCGCGCCTCGCCGCAGCGCGCGAGCAGCGGACCCAGCGCGAGGATCGATGCGCGCATCGTCTTAACGAGCTCGTAGGGCGCGAGCGGCCAGTCGATGTGCGAAGCATCGAGGACGATCGCGCTGCCGTCGACCAGTTCGTGCGTAACGCCCATCTGCGACAGCAGCGTTTCCATCGTCCGCACGTCGTTCAAATACGGCACGTTGGTCAACGTCAGCGGGTCTGAAGTCAAGAGCGATGCGCAGAGGATTGGCAGCGCGGCGTTTTTCGCGCCGGACACGCGCACCTCGCCTTCGAGCGGCACGCCGCCTTCTAGCACCAGCTTATCCACGCGCCTCCCATTCGGCCGGGGTCAGCGTGGTCATCGACAGCGCGTGAATTTCTGCCCGCATCCGATCGCCGAGCGCCGCGTAGACGCGCTGGTGTCGCTGTACACGCGACAAACCCGCGAAGGCGTCGGACACGATCAGCGCCTGGAAATGCTGGCCGTCGCCCGCGACCTCGAGATGCCGGCAGGCGAGCTCCGCGGCGAGGACGGATTCGATCGATTCGGGCGTGGTCGTCATCCGGCCTCCTGCAGGGCCGCCCCAAGGGAGGCCTGCTCCCCCTCGGGAGGCAGCGAACGCAGTGAGCGTGGGGGTCGTTTGGCCTCCTGCAGGGCCGCCCCAAGGGAGGCCTGTTCCCCCTCGGGGGGCAGCGAGGGCAGTGAGCGTGGGGGTCGTTTCATCTAGTGGCGGAGCTTCCATCCGCGCGCGAGCAGCGACAGCGTCACCGCCGAGAGCGCAACCGCGCACGCCCCCACGACCGCGAGAGACATCCAGGGCGAGACGTCGGAAGCGCCGAAAAAGCCGTAGCGGAACCCATCGATCATATAAAAGAATGGATTGAAATGCGACACGGCCTGCCAGAACGGCGGCAGCGTATGAATCGAATAGAACACGCCCGACAGAAACGTCAGCGGGACAATGACGAAATTCTGGAACGCCGCCAACTGATCGAATTTGTCGGCGGCGATACCGGCGATCAGCCCGAGCACGCCCAGGATCGCGCTGCCGAGCAACGCGAACGCGAGCGACCACCACGGATACGGCGCCGCGAAGAGCTCGGGCGCGAACCCTCCGGTCATCAGGAGGACTCCCAGCCCGACGACCATGCCCCGCACCATCGCGCCCAAGACATAGGCGCAGAACAGCTCGAACGGCGAGAGCGGCGGCAACAGGACGAAGATCAGGTTGCCGGTGACCTTCGACTGGATCAGCGACGACGACGAGTTCGCGAACGCATTCTGCAGCACCGACATCATGACGAGGCCCGGCACCAGAAATGCGGTGTAGCGGACGCGGCCGTCGAATACCGCGACATGCGTCTCGAGCACGTGCGAAAAGATCAGCAGGTAGAGGAGCGCCGTCAGGATCGGCGCGGCGATGGTTTGGAAGCTGACCTTCCAGAACCGCAGGAGCTCCTTGTACAGCAGCGTCAGCCACCCATGGCCCGGAACGCGGATGGCGCTCATAGGACCCCCACGCTTGCGGCTTTCGCCGCTGCACTGCCCGCGGGGGGGGAGTAATTCGCACCTTGGGACGGCCCGGCGGTGCTCATGCTTCCGGCACTTCCGGCGATGGCCGCGCGGGATCGAGCGTTTCGTCATCCGACATGATGCGCAGGAACACCTGCTCGAGATCGGTCTCGGCGAGCGCCAATTCGTTGATGGCGATGCTATCTTTTCGCAATGCGCCGAGCAGGCGTTCGAGGTCGTCGTAATCGGTGAGCCCGAGATAGAACAGGCCCGCGTCCTGCCGCAAGACCTGGGCGCGCCACGCGTCGGGCACGCGCGCGGCGGCCAGGCGCGCGGTGAGGCCGCGAAAGCGCGACAACAGATTGCGCGTCGTGTCGAGCGCGACGACCCGTCCCGCTTTCAGCATGGCGATCCGTTCGCACAACGTCTCCGCCTCCTCCAGGTAATGCGTCGTCAGGATGATTGTGTGGCCGTCGCGGTTGAGATCGCGGATGAACGCCCACAGGCTTTGCCGCAACTCGACGTCGACGCCGGCGGTCGGTTCGTCCAGCACGATCACCGGTGGCTTGTGGACGAGCGCCTGTCCGACCAGCACGCGGCGCTTCATCCCGCCCGAGAGCGAGCGCATGTTGGCGTCGGCCTTTCCGGTCAAATCGAGGTGGTGCAGGATCTCGTCGATCCACGCGTCGTTGTCGCGCAAGCCGAAGTAGCCCGACTGGAAGCGCAACGTCTCGCGCACGGAGAAGAACGGATCGAACACGAGCTCCTGCGGCACGACGCCGAGCGCGCGGCGGGCAGCGCGGTAATCGGTGACGACGTCGTGACCGAGAATGCGTGCCGTGCCGCGGTCGGCGCGCGTCAAGCCGGCGAGGATCGAGATCAGCGTGGTCTTGCCGGCACCGTTCGGTCCGAGCAAACCGAAGAATTCACCCTCGCGGACAGTCAAATCGACGCCGGCAAGCGCCTGCACGTCGCCAAAACGGCGCGCGACGTCGGCAACCTCGACGGCGGCAGGCATAGTGGAGTGCACGCCCTTCAGGTTGGGGATCGAAGGCTTCGAAAACCGGAGCGCGGCGGCTCCAACTCAGACCGGCCAGGGACCCTCTCGAGACTAACCGACGATGAGTTCCTCGACGCCGTACACGACGGCGAGCGAATGCAGCGCGGCCGGCAACGACACGAGCGTCAAATGGCGGCCCTCGGCCGCCGCGCGGCGCTTGATCGCGATCAAGACCGCGAGCGCCGCGGAGTCCGCCTGCGACAAGCCCGCGAGATCGACGATGCCCGACGTCGGCAGCGGCAACGCCTGCACAACCGCCAATGCGTGCGCCGCGTCGTCCATCGTCAGTCTGCCCTCGAACGACCAGTGCGCGCCGTCGTCGCTCGCGGTGAACGCCCCAGTGGTCGCTGCGTGGCCCGAACCGCAAACGATCATTTGGCACCGCCGCCGTTTTTCGCGACAAGCGCCTTGATGAGACCGTCGACGCCGCCCGCCTTGACCTGCTCGTTGAACTCGTCGCGGTAATTGGTGACGAGCGAGACGCCGCCTACGATCACGTCGTACGCCTTCCAACCGCCGTCTTTCTTCTCCATCCCGTAGTCGATCTGGACAGGCGTTTGTCCCTGACGCACGACCTCGGTGCGGACGAGCACGTCGGTTGCGCTGGCGTCGGCACGCAGCGGCTTGTAGTCGATCGTTTGATCGCGATACTGGTTGAGCGCGCCCGAATACGTTCGCACGAGCAGCGTCCGGAACTGATCGGTCAACTGCTTTTGCTGCTCGGGCGTCGCCTGCCGCCAATTGCGGCCCATCGCGAGCGCGGTCATCCGATCGAAATCGAAATTGGGCACGAGCTTCGATTCGATCACCTCACGAATGCGCGCCTGATCGCCCGCCTGCACCTTGGGATCGGACTTGATCGTCTGGACCACGTCCTGCGAGACGCGCTTTACCATCGCGTCGGGCGCCTCCTGCGCCTCCGCAGAAAGCGCAAATGCGGCGGCCACGACGGCCAGCCCACAGCGAGCAATTGTTTTCATTGCGGTTCCTCTTTTTCCGGCGGCACGTTGCCGTTGTAAAGCAGATATTGACGCCGCTGCAAATAGGCACGGCGGATGAACGTGTAGCGATCGAGCGCTGCCTGGTCGATCAGCGACTCCGCCTCCAGCGCCTGCGCGCGCAGATCGACGGCGGCGACGCCGTAGAGCACGTTGCGCGTCGGCACGTCGGGCAGAAAGCCGATGGGTCCCGCGTAGGCGCGCACGATGAGTCCCGTGCCGTCGCGCACCGTCGTCGGTCCGATCAGCGGAACGAACAGGTACGGTCCCTGCGGAATCCCCCAAGCGCCGAACGTCAGGCCGAAATCGAGATTGCCCTTCGGAATCCCCGCGTCCGACGCGACGTCGATCAGGCCGCCGATGCCCGCCAGCGTGTTGAGGATGACGCGACCAAGATCGTTGCCCGCCTTGTCCGGCTGGTTGGACAGAAAGCCGTTGATCGCCGAAAACAGATCCTCGATGTTGCCGAAGAAATTTCGGATCACCTGCTGTATCGGCTTGGGCGTGTAGTCGACGTACGCCTGGACCGCCGGCTTGACGACCTTGCCGTCGACGACCTCGTTCACGCCGTACATGGCGCGGTTCCACGGCTCGAACGGGTCGTCCTTCGACACCGTTCCGGTCGTCGCGCAACCGGACAACGCCAACGCGACGACGCCCGTCGCCACCCCGCGCCGCCACCACGATCCCTGCTTCATTTCCCGCTCCCCGCAGACGACGCCTTGTCGAACAAGAATTGGCCGATCAGTTTCTCGAGCACGACGGCAGACTGCGTTTTCGCGATGCGCTCGCCGTCGCCCAGCATTTTCGTGTCGCCACCCGAATCGAGCCCGATGTAGACCTCGCCCAACAGACCCGACGTCAGGATCGACGCGATCGTGTCTTTGCTGAACGGGTAGCCCTGGTCGATCTTCATCGTGACGATCGCCTGATACGTCTTGGGATCGAAGCGCACGCGGTCGACGCGGCCCACGACCACCCCCGCCGCCTTGACCGGCGCGCGCAGCTTGAGACCGCCGATGTTGTCGAACGCCGCGTCGAGACGGTAGCTCGGCGCGGCCTGCATCGACGTGAGGTTGCCGACCCGCAGCGCCAGAAAGACGATGGCGCCTAAGCCGATCACCAGGAAGATGCCGACCCAGAGGTCGATGGTCGAGCGATTCATCCGCCGCCTCCCCTGAACATGAACACGGTGAGGAGGAAGTCGAGCGCGAGGATCGCGAGCGACGCGCCGACGACGGTGCGCGTCGTCGCGGTCGAGACGCCCTCCGCGGTCGGCGTCGCGTCGTACCCTTCGAAAACGGCAATCAGGCTGACAGCGATGCCAAACGTGATGCTCTTGATGACGCCGTTGGTGACGTCGGGCCAGAAGTCGATACCGGCTTGCATGTTCCCCCAGAACGTGCCGTTATCGAGGCCGATGAGACGCACACCGACGACGTAGGCGCCGAACACGCCCATCACTGAAAACAGTGCGGCCAACAGAGGCATCGACACGATGCCGCCCCAGAAACGCGGCGCGACGATGCGCGCGAACGGATCCACCGCCATCATTTCCATCGCCGCGATCTGTTCCGTTGTTTTCATCAAGCCGATCTCCGCAGTGATGGCACTGCCGGCGCGGCTCGCGAAGAGCAGACCCGCGACGACGGGCCCGAGTTCCCGCACCAGCGAAAGCCCCACGAAGATGCCGAGCGAATCGCCGGCGCCGTATTTGTTGAGCGTGTCGTACCCCTGCAGCCCGAGCACCATGCCGACGAACAGTCCCGAGACCAGGATGATGACGAGCGACAGCACGCCGGAGAAATAGATCTCGCGCAACGTCAGTTGCATGCGCCGGAACGCGGCCGGCGAATGATAGAGCACGAGCGCGAAAAAACGTGCGGCGTAGCCCAAGCGGCCCACCGACCGCTGCGCCGCCCGGCCGACCCGCCGCAGCAGGAATGCGATCGCCTCAGCCGGCACGCGCGAATTCCTCGGCCAGCGGCCTCGACTGGTAATGGAAAGGCACGGGGCCGTCCGGATCCCCGTCGACGAATTGGCGGACGAACGCATCGTCCGACGCCCGCACTTCCGCCGGCGTCCCCTTCGCGACGATCCGTCCTTCCGACACGAAATAGATGTAGTCGACGATCTTCAGCGACTCGTAGATGTCGTGCGTGACGACGACCGACGTGATACCTAGCGCGTCGTTCATTTTGCGGATCAGCTGCCCGACGACGCCGAGCGATATCGGATCGAGCCCGGCGAACGGCTCGTCGTACATCACGAGCATCGGATCGAGCGCGATCGCGCGGGCGAGCGCGACGCGACGCGCCATCCCGCCAGAAAGCTCGGACGGCTGGAGCGACGCGGTGCCGCGCAAGCCGACCGCGTTCAATTTCATCAGCACCAGATCGCGAACGAGCTCGTCCGTCAGGTCGGTGTGCTCGCGCAAGGGGAATGCGACGTTCTCGAACACCGAAAGATCGGTGAACAACGCCCCGAACTGGAACAGCATGCCGACGCGGCGGCGGAGCGCATAGAGTTGGTCGCGGTCGAGCTCGCTGACATTGCGGCCCGCGACGACGACCCGGCCGCTCTGCGGGCGGAGCGCGCCGCCGATCAGCCGCAGGATCGTGGTCTTGCCGCAACCGGAACCTCCCATGATCGCGACCACCTTGCCTCGCGGGATCGTCATGTCGATACCCGTCAGTACCGGTCGGCGCCGGTCGTAGCCGAATGAAACGCCGGCCAGCTCGACGGCGATTTCGGTCGGGCACGTCGGCTGCGGGGTCGTGGCAGTGGTCATACGGGAGGGTCGTGACGGCGAGAACGCGGATTGTAGCGGTACCGTCGACGCGACGGCAATGACCGGCGGTCATTTGTGACAGATCACGGCGCTTTCAAGGTCGTCCTTTGAGGAGCCGCTGCTCGGCGGTCGCAATTGCGCCCGGCCCACCCAGCATGACCACCGCGTCGCTCGCCTCGAAGCGCCAACCGTCATCGGGTCGCTGCGACCTCATCCCGCGCCGCCGCACGCCGGTCACCTCGACCACGCCCGCCAGCCTGAGCTCGCCCAGG
>CATPAO010000163.1 GCA_955652025.1 Casimicrobiaceae bacterium | reverse complement strand
CGGTCAGCGCCGCGAGCTCGCCATAGCTCATGTCCCGTCGGTGCCTGGTGGCGATCGCCGGGGCTTCGGGCGCGATTTGCGCCCAACGGTCGACGACCTCGCCGATCGTCACCGGGGGCGGGACGCTGTCCGGTCCGGGATTCGGTCTCATCTCCCTATTGCCATCATGACGCCCACGGCGGGTATCTCGGAATAACACTCCGGGCCGGAGAGGAACCGATAGGGCGCTGCGCGCGATTCCCCTCGACACGGCCACGCCTTCAACGCGCTGGCTGCCCTCGCGCGGCCGGCGGAAGGAGTCGGAGTATGGCGGCTGGAGCCCTTCCCGTCGACATTCTTCACGTTACGAACAACTTCGACGGCGGCGTCGACCGATCCTTTCAAGGACGCCGTGAATCCTGAATACTTGGAAGCGCGGCCATGTTGGGCCGTCGGCAGAACAAGCGCCGGAAGCGCTGGCGCGGACGTACGGTTCGCGTTCCGCCGATCCGGTCCACTGCTCCCGAACCAACCTTCGCTGGGCCTTCGGCATGGACGTCAAGTATTCGGACCTCGGCAAGCGCATGGCGAAAGGCGCGCTGTGGTCCGTCCTGATGCGCTTTGCCGTGCGATCGATCGGCATCGTCAGCACGATCGTGCTGGCCCGACTGCTGGTTCCGGCGGACTTCGGATTGGTGGTCCTTGCGACCATGCTGGTCGCGTTCCTGGACGCGTTGAGTGAGCTCGAGTTGTCGACCTTCCTTATCGTCGGGCGAGGCGTCGACCGCAGCTACTACGACACCGCATGGACCTTTTCGCTACTGCGCGGCGGCGTGACGGCGATCGTACTCGTGATTTCCGCTTCCTTCGCCGCGGACTTCTTCGCCGAGGCGAGACTGCAGAACGTCATCTATGCGCTTGCCCTCGCGTGCTTGATCGATGGTCTGGGCAATGTCGGCGTCGTCGAATTCCACAAATCGCTGACCTTCGAGCGCGACTTCCGCCTGCGGGTGTGCACCAAGCTGGTCTCTTTCGCGGTCACGGTTCTGTCGGCCGTACTGCTTCGCAACTATTGGGCGCTCGTGATCGGCACGCTGAGCGGAAGCCTGGCGTTGCTGGTGTTCAGTTACACGATGCACCCGTACCGCCCGCAGTTCAGCCTCGCCAGAACGCGCGACATCGTGCGGTTTTCGAGTTGGCTGCTCGCGAACAACCTGCTTTACTACGCCCAGCGCCGGAGCTACGCCTTCGTGATCGGCAAGATCCTCGACGCGACGTCCCTCGGGTTGTATTCGCTCGCGCGCGAAGTCTCGGCGTTGGCGACGTCCGAGCTCGCTGTCCCGATTCGTCGCGCGCTGCTACCGGGGCTTTCCGCGCTCGCCGATGACCCGGGTGCGATGCGCCGCGCCTTCCTGGACGGGCTCTCGATGATCGTGATGCTGACACTACCGGTCACCGTCGGCATCGCGCTTGTCGCCGATCCGCTGGTACGCGTCGCGATGGGTCCTACGTGGGTGGAGGCGATCCCGTTGATGCAGGTTCTCGCCGTTGCCGGCATCGCCCGCGTGTGCACCGCCAACAGCGATGCGCACCTGCTCGCGCTCAATCTGCCGCACCAGACGACCGTGCTGGCGTGCTTTGGTGCCGTCGTCGGCGTGCTGTCGATGCTGTGGGCGACGTCGATCTGGGGCCTGATCGGCGCGGCGTGGGCCACCAGCGCGACCGCGGCCTGTCAGCTGCTCCTCAACTACGCGATCATCTGGCGCGCAACAGGCATCCCGCCCACCGCAGTCGGCGCCGTCATCTGGCGATCGATTGCCGCATGTCTCGCGATGTCCGGTGCGGTGCTGGCGCTGCTCGGCCGATGGCCACGCACCGACGCCCCGTTCGTGCTGTGGTGGGAGCTGTGCTGCGCCGGCGTCGTGGGTGCCCTCACCTATGTCGTCACGCATCTCGTGCTGTGGCGTCTTTCCGGAGCACCGCCGAGTGCAGAGAAACACGCACTGCGGGTCGCATCCGGCCTCGCGGCGCGCTTCTGGTCGCGTCGAGGGACCGATCGCACGTGAGTGCCAACGCCCTTGCCGTGATTCGAATCGCGGCGTGGAGCGGCGCGCCGAGCGCCGTCATTGCTTGTTTATGCCGAGGCGGCGGGTCACCTTCCCCCAATTGTCGAGATCCGCGCGAATCTCCGAATCGAACTCCTTGGGCGATCCGCCGACCGGTTCGAGCCCCTGACTCTCCAGCCAGTCGCGGGTGCTCTGGCTGCGCAGGATACGGTTCAGCGTCAGGTTCAGGTTTTCCACGACCGGTGGCGGCGTGCCCGCGGGGGCGAGAAATCCGATCCACGTTTGCACATCGAGACGCGGCAGGCCTTCCTCCTCGACCGTGGGCACGCCCGGCAGCAGCGGCGACCGCCGGTCGGCCAACACGGCGAGCGCGCGGACGCGACCGGACGCCAGGGCCGGCTGCGCGGCAGTAACACTGGCGAGCAGCACCTGCACTTCGTTCGCAATGAGCGCCGCGACGGTCTGAGCGGAACCTCGATAGGGAATGTGCACCATCTTCATTTCCGTCACCGCAGCGAGATGCTCCGTGTCGAGGTGGCTGGACGATCCGACGCCGGTAGATGCGTAGTTGATCTGGCCAGGCCGGCTCCGCGCGAGTGCCACCAGCGCGCGCAGCGTCGTGGCGCCGAGCGACGCGTTCACCAGCACCACTTTGGTCTGGTAGACGAGATTGATCACAGGTACGAAATCCGCGACCGGGTCGTACGGGAGGACCGCAACGACATGCGGCGCCATCGCATGGGTGGCGGTCGACGCGGCGAGCAGCGTGTACCCGTCCGGGGACGCACGCTTCGTGATTTCGTAGCCGATGATTCCGTTCGCGCCAGGCTTGTCCTCGACGACTACCGCGACGCCGAACGCCTTTTCCAGTTGCTCCCCAAGCATGCGGGTGAGAAGGTCGGCGGTCCCACCGGGCGCCTGGGGCACGATGATGCGTATCGGCCGAGCGGGATATGGCGCCTGGGCGAAGGTGGTACCCGCCGTGAGGCAGAAGACGCCGATGCCCAGCAGCGCCGCGACCGCGACGCGTGACCGGCGCAACGCGGCAGCGATGCGGCCATTCACGGGCATTCCGATTCGCGCTGCTGCAGGACGATCATCTCGAGGGTGCAAGGCTCGCACCGCGGAGTTGCCTTCGGCACCATCTCATTCATCAGCACCTCGGCTGCATACTGGACCGGGAGTATGCCTTCCGCGGCGCCCTGATCGAATATCTCGTGCGCGGCGCCTTCGAAAGCGCGGTATCCGCTACCCGCGCAGCAGGTCGTGCACCGTCGACGCGACCACCTGCGTCGCGCGCCGCAAGTCTTCGAGCAGCAGATTCTCGTCGGGACGCTTCGCGTTCGATTCGGCGATTGTCCGCGGTCCCGCACCGTACATGACGATCGGAATGCCGTGCTCGCCGTACAGACGCGCGTCGGCGTAGAGCGGCACGCCGACCGCGGGGATGTCGACGCCAAACACGCGCTTGCCGTGCTTCTGGATCGCGGCGACCAGCGTTTCGTGCCCAGGCAGCGGCGTCAGCGCGCGCGCCAGCAGGAGGCGCTTGATCTCGACGCGAATGCCATCGCGACCACGTACGGCACCTTCGATCACCGCGCGCAACCGCGCTTCGACGTCGGCGGGATGCTCTTCCGGGATCATCCGGCGATCGATTCGCAAGGTGAGCCGGTCGGGCACGACGTTCGTGTTGATGCCGCCGCTCATCATGCCGACGATCATCGTCGGATGGTCGATGCCTTTGACCTTCGATTTCGTCGCCTCGAGCGCGTCCGCCTCGGCATAGATCGCGTTCAGGATCGCCACGCCGGCGCGAAACGCGTCGCGACCGCTCTCCGGCATCGCGCCATGACCGGACTTGCCGTGCACAATCACCTCGAACTGCAGGCAGCCGTTGTGGGCCGTGACCACGGCGTAGCTGAAGCTCGCAGCGATCGCGAAGTCCGGCTGGGTGAGATTGTGGTCCAGCAAAAATCCCGGTCCGGCCAGACCGCCGAACTCCTCGTCGTAGGTGAAATGCAGCTCGACCGTTCCGTTGAGTCTCGCGCCGGAATCGTGCAGCGCGCGCAACGCCGCCAGCGAATAAGCGTACGTCGCGATATCCGACTTCGACACCGCGACACCGCGCCCGTACATCCGGCCGTTCTCGATGGCGCCTTCGTACGGCGGCTTCGTCCAGCCTTCGCCCGGCGGCACGACGTCACCATGCGCGTTCAACGCGATCGTCGGTCCGCCCGACCCGAAACGATGGCGGACGATCAGGTTGGTGACGCTCTGCATCCCGTAGGCGGAGAGGACGTCGGCCGGCACCGGGT
>CATPAO010000162.1 GCA_955652025.1 Casimicrobiaceae bacterium | reverse complement strand
TCCTTCGCGCCAGCGCGGCGGAGGTTGTCCGCCATCCCCGATTCATTCGCGTGCTTGGCCCAATCGAGCGCCGATGCGCCGTTCTCGTTCCGGTGATTGACGTCGGCGCCCCGTCGTAACAGCAGGTCGAACGTCGACGCGCGTCCCTCGCGCACCGCCATCATCAAGGCCGTCGTCCCGTTGGGAGAACCGGCGTTCACGTTCGCGCCGTGATCAAGCAGATAGAGAACAACCGCGTCGTGACCGCCCGTTGCCGCGTAGATCAGCGGCGTCCATCCGGCCGGCTCCAGTGCCGCGCCCTGCGCGTGCAGCCTGCGCACAATGTCCAATTGGCCGGAGAGCGCCGCGCCCATCAGCGGCGTATCGCCGAAGCGGTTTTTCGCGTCGACGCGCGCCTTTGCCGCCAGCAGCACGTCGACCGTCGCGCCGTAGCCCGCCCGAGCCGCGGTGTAGAGCAACGGATTGCCATTCGGATCGACGCTGTTCGGATCGACACCGCGCGCGAGCAGACCGCGCAACTCGGCGGCGCGGTCGTTGTTGACGGCGGCAATCACGTCGTCGTAGACCTGCTGCGCACGCGCCGTCCCGCCGATAGCCGCCGGCAACATCCAGGCAATCGCGAGTAGCGCGGCGCGATTAGTGAACATCGCGATCGATCTTGAACAAGCGGAAGAAATTATCGGACGTCGCGCGAGCGATCGTCTCGAGCGGAACGTCGCGGAGCCGCGCGATCTCTTCGGCAACGTGGCGTACCCACGCCGGCTGGTTCCGCTTGCCGCGATACGGGACCGGCGCCAAATACGGGCTATCGGTCTCGATCAGCATGCGCTCGAGCGGCACGCGTTGTGCGACATCCTTGATCGCCGCCGCGTTCTTGAACGTGACGATGCCGGAAAACGAAATGTGAAATCCGAGCTCGAGCGCCGCCGCGGCGACGTCCCAGGTCTCGGTGAAGCAATGCATGACGCCGCCGGCCTCGAAGGCGCGTTCGTCGCGCATCAGTGCGATCGTGTCGGCCGCCGCGGCACGCGTGTGGATCACCAGCGGTTTGCCCGCTTCGCGCGCGGCGCGGATGTGCGTGCGAAAGCGCGTTCGCTGCCATTCGAGGTCGCCCTGCAGCCGGTAATAGTCGAGGCCGGTCTCGCCGATCGCGACCACCTTCGGCAGGCGCGACTTCGCGACCAGGAGCTCGACCGTCGGCTCGGCGAGATTCTCGTAGTCCGGGTGGACGCCAACGCTCGCGAACAGATTGGCGTTGTCGGTTGCCAGCGCATGGACCTGCGGCCATGCCTCCATCTCGACGCCGATGCATAGCGCGTGCGTGACCGAGTTGTCGCGCATCGCGGCTTGCAGTTGCGGCAAGTCGGCGAGGAGCTCTGGGAAGTCGAGGTGGCAGTGGGAATCGACGAACACTACATTGTGTGTGTCGCGCGCGTCGACGCCACCGTTTCGCCGAGAATTCTTTCGATCGTTTCGCGCGCGCCGGCGCCGGTTTCGTCCTGCGTGAACTGCACGCCAATGCCCTGCGTGCGGTTCCCCTGCACACCCTCGGGGGTGATCCAGACGACTTTACCCTGCACGGCGATGCGGTTCGGATCGTCCATCAGCGACAGCAGCATGAACACTTCTTCGCCGAGCGCGTACGCGCGCGACGTCGGGATGAAGATGCCGCCGCCGCGCAGGAACGGCATATAGGCGGCATACAGCGCGGCGCGCTCGCGAATGTTGAGCGACAGCACGCCCGGTCGCGCAACGGGCGTGCCGCCGGTGGTCGGTCCGGGATTCTTGTCGGCCATCGTCAGCGAAAAAGATTCAGGTAGTCGAACAACAGGGCCTCCGCGACCAGGCGCGGCGTTAGCGGGTGCGCAATCTGCGCATGCGCTTGCACAACCGACCGATGATAACGAAAGAGGGGCACCGGCGCCACCGCCCGGCCAAGTATCGCGATCGCCGCCGCATAGTCGACGTTGCGGCGCGGTGGGTCTCCGGCGCTCGCGGCCGCGATGTCGGCGGACCACGCCGACAGCCAATCGATGGCGGCCGCCAGACGTTCCTTGCGTAACTCGCGCGGGCCTAAGTCGATGCGCGCCGCAAGCGTGACCGGTTCCAGCGCGTCGGGGGCAGAGAGCGCAGTCAGCCACGCCGCACGCTCGGTTTGGTAGCCCGGAACGTCGAGCGCCAGCGCCGCCAACGGCGCGCCGCCCGCCTGCGCAAGCAGCGCCTCCGGTTCGCTCGCGCCTTGTTCGGCGAGCCACGCCCGCGCTGTTCCAAATTCGGGAAAGGGCGCCGCCATCACCCGGCAGCGGCTTCGAACGGTGGCCGACAGACGTCCCGGCTGATGCGAGACGAGGATGAGATAGGTGCCCGCAGGGGGTTCCTCGAGCGTTTTCAACAGTGCGTTGGCCGCCGCGGCATTCATGCGCTCCGCCGGCGCGATCACGGCGACCTTGGCCATCCTGCGATGGCTCGTCAGCGTCGCCCATTCGATCAGTGCGCGGATGTGCGCGACGGTGATCC
>CATPAO010000161.1 GCA_955652025.1 Casimicrobiaceae bacterium | reverse complement strand
TCGCAGATCTACGTGATGAACGCCGACGGCGGCGGCGGAACGCGCGTCCTGAGGTCGCCAGGCATCGACACCGAGGCCGCGTTCACGCCCGACGGCGGATCGCTGCTGTTCACGTCGGATCGCGGCGGTACGCCGCAGATCTATCGCGCCAGTCTCGGCAGCGGTGGCGTCGAGCGGATCACGTTCGAGGGCTCGTACAACGTGTCGCCGCGGCCGTTGCCCGATGGCAAGGGCCTTGTGTTCGTGCGCCGCGAGGGCAACCGGTTCCAGGTCGCGCTGTTGGATTACGCGACGCGCCAAGTACAGATTCTCACGAGCGGACCCAACGACGAAAGCCCGAGCGTCGCGCCGAACGGCAAGCTGATCATCTACGCGAGCGACGCGGGGGGGCGTGGTATATTGGCTGCGGTCTCCAGCGACGGTCGCGTGAAGCAACGGCTTGTCGCGCCGGCAACGGAAGTACGCGAGCCCGCGTGGGGACCGCTCCCGCGGCCTTGAGTACGGTCAGAGCCAATTTCGTGGCGCGATTCGCGTCGCTAACGAGGGGTCGATCGAACGTCGAATCCGGCCTCTTTCTCATCGCAGGAGGTGGTATGCGCAAGATCCTATTCGCTGTTTTCATCGCGGCGGCTCTCGCCGGTTGTTCCAGCACTCCGACCACCGAAACGGGCGCGCCGATCGACGACAAGTCGGGCGCGGGCGCAGCACCCGGTGCGCACACGGGCGGCACGACGGGCAGCGGCGTTTCGGGCACGACGACGTTTGCGGGCAATCCGCTCCGCGATCCGAACAGCCCGCTGTCGAAGCGCAGCGTGTACTTTGATTTCGACAGCTACGTCGTCCGCGACGAGTTCAAGCCGCTGGTCGAGGCGCATGCGCGCTATCTGCAGCAGACCCGCAACGCGCGGATGACGATCCAAGGCAACACCGACGAGCGCGGCTCGCGCGAGTACAACATCGCGCTCGGACAGCGCCGTTCCGAAGCGGTCAAGCGGATGATGCTGTTGTTGGGCGCCACCGAGGCGCAGATCGAGACCGTGAGCTTCGGCAAGGAAAAGCCGCGCAATTCCGGCCATGACGAGTCGGCGTGGGCCGAGAATCGCCGCGACGACATGCTCTACGCCGGCGAGTGAGTTCCGGCGGCGATCGGCGTTTCCCCCTCCCGCGCGTGGGAGCGGGTTAGGGTGAGGGCGCGACGATGAGCGCAACGCGGGCGAAGATCGCGCTTGTCGCGCTGGCGGCGATCATGGGCGCGCATTCCGCGCGCGCCGCGCTGTTCGACGACGACGAGGCGCGCAAGCGCATCGCGGACACCAACACCCGGCTTCAACAAGTCCAGCGGCAGCTCGAGGACCGCATCACCGCGCTCGAGACGCAACTCAAGAGCCAGGGGCTCGTGGATCTGTTCAATCAGGTCGAGCAGATCCGCTCCGACATCGCGCGGCTCCGAGGCCAGGTCGAGGTGCTGACCTACGAGCTCGAGCAGGCACAAAAGCGGCAGCGTGATCTCTACGTCGATCTCGACACGCGCGTGCGGAAGCTCGAGTCGAGCTCGCCCCCGACCGCCGACGCAACTCTGCCCGGCGCGTCGAGCGCCGCGGCAGGCAACCTCCCGCCGGGGGTTGCGCCGCCGCCGTATGCCCCGCCGGGCGGGGCGCCGCCTGCGCGGCCGTCCGATCCCGTCGCCGAACAGCGCGCATACGATGCCGCGCTCGATCAATTCAAGCGCGGCGACTATCCGGGCGCGATCGCCAACTTTTCCGCATTCGTCAAGACGTATCCGAGGAGTCCGCTGGCGGCGTCGGCGCAATACTGGGTCGGCAATGCGCAATACGCGCGCAAGGACTACAAGGGATCGATCGCTGCGCAGCGCGCGTTGATCGCCGCGTATCCGGACAGTCCCAAGGTGCCCGATGCGCTCCTGAACGTCGCGTCGGCGCAATCGGACCTGAACGACAACCTCGCCGCGCGCCGCACGCTCGAAGAGCTGATCGCGCGGTATCCGCAGTCCGAGGCCGCGACGAAGGCGAAGCAGCGGCTCGGAGTTCGCTGATATCGGCAATCCGTCGTCCCCGCGCGGCTCCCCGCGATTTCGCCCAACGCGTGATCGCCTGGCAGCGCGTCCACGGCCGGCGCGACCTGCCGTGGCAGAACACGCGCGACGCGTACCGGATCTGGCTGTCCGAGATCATGTTGCAGCAGACGCAGGTCGCGACGGTCGTCCCGTATTTCGAGCGCTTCATCGCAACGTTTCCCGACGTGCGTGCGCTTGCCACGGCGCCGATCGAACACGTGCTAGCGCGATGGAGCGGCCTTGGCTATTACCGCCGCGCGCACCACCTGCATGCGGCCGCGCAACGGATCGTCGAGCTGCACTGCGGTGAATTGCCGCGCGATGCGGCCACGCTGGCGACATTGCCAGGCATCGGGCGCTCGACGGCGGCGGCGATCGCGGCGTTCGCACACGGCGCGCGCGGCGCGATCCTCGACGGGAACGTGAAGCGCGTGCTCGCGCGGCATCGCGGCGTCGGCGGCTATCCCGGCCGCCCGAAAGTCGAGGCGGCATTGTGGACGATCGCGGAATCGCTGCTGCCCGAGACCGGCATCGAAGCCTACACGCAAGCGCTGATGGATTTGGGCGCCACGGTTTGCACGCGCACGAAGCCGCGCTGCGACGTCTGCCCGGTCGCGCGAGATTGTGTCGCGCGCCGCGACGATCGCATTGGCCTGCTGCCGTCGCCGCGACCCTCCAAAACGCTTCCGCACCGCGCGATACGCGTGCTGTTGTTCGAGCGCGGCGGCGAAATCCTGTTCGAAAAGCGGCCCCCGATCGGCATCTGGGGCGGCTTGTGGAGCCTGCCGGAGTTGGCACTCGACGACGATGCCCGCGCGTTCGTGCGGCGCCGCTTCGACGCCGACGCGGCGGTCGGCGCCGATCTGCCGGCGATCGAGCACGGCTTCACGCACTTCGCGCTGACGCTCCACCCGCAGCGGATTCGCATCACGCGTTGGCCCGCGCGCGCGGAGACGCCGCAGTACGTATGGCTCGCGCGCGACGACGCACTGCAAGCGGCGTTGCCGGCGCCGATCCGCAAGTTGCTGCGCTCGTTGTAGGTTACCGCTTCACGCTCGCCGCCCATTCACGCAGGTCGGACGGCAGCCGCGCATCGGCATCGGCGAACGCGGCGCGAAACGCCGCCAGCTCCTGCGCGGCTTCCTCCATCTTGCCCTCGGACCGCAAGCGGCGAATGCGCGCGACGAATTCGTCGGCGCGAAACACTTCCGAACGATCCTTGATGGCCGACTTCGCGAGTGCCCCCGCCGCCGCACGATCGACGGCACCCGCGGCGCTCTGCGCGGCGTCGCGCCGCGTCGACTCGGCGTTCATCGCGTCGGCCGGCGCAGCCCGCGCTGCAGCGGCCGGCGCTGGCGGTGTAGCGGGCGCTTGCGCGGACTCTTGCGCGGGCGGCGCGCGATTCGCCGGAAACGGTTCGGGCGCGGCCGCCGGCTCGCTCGCTTTCCTGCGCACCGGGGCCGATGAACGCGGCGCCGGTGCCTCCGCTGTGATTTTCGGCGTGCCGGGTTGTTGCATTTGAATGGGCGGCGCAGGTGCAGGCGAGGGCGCGGGTGTCACGCTCACTTGCGGGGTTGTCGCCGGCATGTCGCTAACCACGTTGGGCAGAGATTCGTGTCCGGATGGGATGAGCTGCAACACACCGATTGCAACGGCACCGATCGCCGCCGCCGCGGCGAGCGGCATCCACCATCGCCACGGCCGTGTCGCCTCGGCGCTTCGCGCGTCGCGCGGTGCGCCGAGGACGGCGCGATGCGCGGCAGCGAGAATCGCCGCATCGAGCTTTGCCGACGGCGATGCGTCCGCATCCGCGCGCAGCAATCGGTCGAGCGCGGGATCGGAAGGATCACGCTCCGTGTTCACTCGAACTCCCCGCGCAAATCCAAGCGCAGTTTTGCGATCGCGTAGCGGAGCCGGCTCTTGACGGTCTCCATGCCGACGCCGGTCAATGCGGCGATTTCCGCGAGCGACATTCCACTCTCGTGTTGCAACAGGAACGCGTCGCGTTGCGCCGGCGGCAACGCCGCGAGCGCCGCCTGGATGCGCACCGACACTTCACGTCGACCGGCGCGCGCGTCGGGCTCGTCGGCGCGTGCCGCAGGTATCGCGTCGACGGCGGCGCGCGTCGAATCATCGCCCTCGTTGTCGACCGAAACGAGTGTCGCCTGACCCGTCGCGCGCCAGTGATCGACCAGCCGGTGGCGTGCAAGCGTGTAGAGCCACGTCGCGAATTTGGCGGTGGGCGCGTAGGTGGCGCGAACCCGGATCACGTTCATCCAGATATCCTGGAACAGCTCGTCGGCGGTGCCGGCATTGCCGCAGTGGCGGAGCAAATAACGATAGACGCCGCCTTTGTGCCGCGCGTAGAGCACATCGAACGCCGCGGCCTCGCCGCGTGCGTACGCGAGCATCAGGTCCTCGTCGCGTGCGTCGTCGTTGCGGGAGGCGGGCATTTGCCCGCCCAGTATGCCGCGAAATCAGTCAGCTCGGCACGCCAACGCGATCAGCGCCCGCGGGCGCTGATGACTGCGGCCGCGACTCCGGTCAGCGCGGGTCGGGCGCGAAGCGCAGGCCCGGGAACGGGTCGGGTGTGCGCTGCGCATAGCGCGGCGGCGACAGCACGCCCATGGCGATCAGATTCTCGCGCCGATCGTATTGAAGCGCGAGTGTCTCGCTCGGCGTGTCGCTCGCGCGCTCGAAGCGCACGCGCTGCGCGTACGACGTTTCGTTTCGCCCATGCCCGGTGCCGAGCTTCGACGCCTGCGCACGCGACGCGCGGTCGAGCGCGCCTTCCGCGTTGCTCGCTTCCGCCCTTTGCGCCGGCGGCGCGCTTTGCGGCTCGGCCGCCGCGGCGGGTGCGTCGCTTCGCGCATCGGCGGCGATCTTGTCGCGTTGCGGCCAGTAGGAAATCGGTGCGCGCTTTTCGCGAAATACGGCGACGCCGATCACGCCGACGTTGCCGGGGCGCCCGGTACGCGCCGCATAGCTGTCCCCTAAATCGGTGAAATAGAACGCGGCCGTACGATCGAGGCTCTTGCGCCAGCCGGCGATTTCGACGCTGCCCCACGCATCGATCACGTAGCCCGATTGCTCCGGCGACGCCGTTTCGCCGGTCACCGCGTTGACGCCATCGACGCTCGTCACGGCAAGGATGCGTTCGCCGGTGCAATTGCGGATGCGCACCGCGTATTCGTGTCCCGGTGTGCCGACGACGTAGCGCCGGCCGTCCTTCAGATAGACGGCGAGCGACGTGCCGTCGGTGCGATCATAGACGTCGATCGACACGAGCGCCGTCGTCGGCCAGTCCGCGCTTGAGGGCGCCGCAACGATCAACGCCGACGCCGCGGCCAGCGCGAGAAATAGGCGCCGCGTCGTCGTGCGCGGCCATGCAGTCACTTTCATGTCGGTCCTCCGGACGCCGGCGTCATTGCCGGTACGAGGCTGTAAACGAGTGCGCCGGACGATTCGGGTTAAACGCCCCATGCAATAATCAAATGATCTTGAAAACGCCTGACGTCGCGCACCTTTCGATCATCGTCACCGCCTGCGCGTTCGCGCTCGCGTTCGCGCTGGGCGCCGTGGCGAACCGTGTCAGCTTTTGCACGATGGGCGCGATCACCGACGTCGTGAATTTCGGCGACTGGCGCCGGATGCGGATGTGGCTCCTGGCCATCGCCGTCGCGATCGCCGGCGCGGCCGTGTTGCACGACGCGGGACTGATCGACATCTCGAAATCGATCTACACCGGCGCGCGCGTCGCGTGGCTGTCGCATCTCATCGGCGGTTTCTTGTTCGGTGTCGGGATGACGCTCGCGTCGGGCTGCGGCAGCAAGACACTGATCCGCGCCGGGGCCGGCAACTTGAAGTCGCTGGTCGTGCTCGCGTTCCTCGCGATCGCCGCGTACATGACGCTGAAGGGCGCCTTCGCGCCGTGGCGCGTCCACGGACTCGATTCGGTGCGCTTCGACGTGGGAATGCTCGGCGCGGCGACGTCGGATCTGCCGGCGCTCGCCGCCGCGTGGGGACTGCCCGCGACGGGCAGGCTGTGGCTGCCGTTCGTCGTCGCCACCGCGATCGGCGCGTTCGTGTTTGCCGATCGCGATTTCCGCGTCACCGGCGACATGATCGTCGGCGGACTGATCGTCGGCGCGATTATCGTCGGCGGCTGGTACGTCTCCGGCCACGTCGGTTATCTGGCCGAGGATCCGGCGACGCTCGAGGAGAAATTCGTCGCGACGAACTCGGGGCGGATGGAGTCGTACAGCTTCGTGGCGCCGGCCGCGTACCTGCTCGAGTTGCTCGTGCTGTGGACCGACGAGACGCGCGTGCTGACGTTCGGCATTGCGGGCCTCCTGGGCATCGTCGCCGGATCGGCGGCGATGGCGCTCGCGACGCGCACGTTCCGTTGGGAAGGCTTCGGCTCGGTCGAGGACGTCGGGAATCACATCGTCGGCGGCATCTTGATGGGCTTCGGCGGCGTCACCGCGCTCGGGTGTACGATCGGTCAGGGCTTGACGGGGCTTTCGACGCTTGCGATAGGTTCGGTGCTGACGTTCGGCGCGATCGTCGCGGGCTGCGTCGCCGCGGTTAGGTACCAGACTTGGCGGATCGAGCGGACGAACGCGTAATGCCGACGCGTCCGGTCAACCTGGCATCGCTATTGCTCGTTTTGTACGCATGATCATTTTTGACCTTGTCTGCGCGCACGGCCATCGGTTCGAGGGTTGGTTCGCCTCGGCCGAGGCGTTCGACGCGCAAAAGGGCCAAGCGCTCGTGACGTGTCCCGTTTGCGACGACGCCGGCGTCGACCGGCTGCCGTCCGCGCAGGTGCACGTGCCCCGCGCGGCGGGACGCGAGAGCGCGGCGCCGTCGGCGGACGATTCGGAAGAGCGCCCGCAACACGAGGCGGTCGCCGGCATGCCGGCGGAAATGCTCGCCAAGTTGCGCGAAATCGTCAGCAAGACGGAAAACGTCGGCCGCCGCTTCCCCGAAGAAGCGCGCCGCATTCACTACAACGAAACGCCGGCGCGCGCGATACGCGGCCAGGCGTCGCGCGACGAAGCGCGCGAGTTGTCCGACGAGGGGATCGACTTCTCTCCGCTGCCGCCGTTCCTGACGACGGACCAGCACTGAATTCGTCGCGTCGGCGCCGGATAAGCCTTCCGGCGAATCAACGACTTGGGCTATAATTTCCGGCTTTGGGCCGTTAGCTCAGGTGGTAGAGCAGCGGACTTTTAATCCGTTGGTCGCCAGTTCGAGTCTGGCACGGCCTACCAATCTCAATCAAGGACTTGCGTCGCGTTCTCGTGGCTGAGAGTCCTCCCCTCTGTGTAATTCCTGTGTAATCGCGCGGAACCCTGATCGCGCTATCGCGGTCTGCTGAACCCGTGCCCAGACGCCGGTCGAGTTTGCGCAACGCATCCTGGACGTGGTCTTGATTTTGATGGGCGTACCGAAACACCATCTGAAAACTCTTGTGCCCAGAGATTCGCTGGACGGTGGGCAAGTCAACACCAGCTTGTACGAGGTGGGTAATGGCAGTGTGTCGCATGGTGTGCGGTGTCAGCCTGCGCCCACCTAGGCCGGCGGCTTCGACAATGCGGCGCCAAGCCTTCGTCACGTCCTCGATGTGACCCGACTCCGACGTAGCGGAGGGGAAAAGCCAATCGTTATCGGCGTTCCTCGGTCGCCATTGCTCAAGGTACTCCTTTAGCTTCGGCGACATGGGGACATCCCGCGCTCCGGTTTTCGTTTTGGGCAAATGGATCCGGAGTTTCTCGAATTCAATGAACTCGCGCCGGAGCGAGAGCACTTCCCCCATGCGCATTCCTGTGTGAAGTGCGATAAACACAAATGCATAGACATGGGGATTGCCGTCCCTCTCAGCTGCTGCAAGCAGGATGCCTACTTCTTTCTCAGTAAGGTATTCAAACCTCGTCGGAGGCTCTGGAAATCGGCACACCTTCACGGGCATCGAAGCAATCCAACCCCATCGGACTGCGCAATTGAGCAGGTGGGACAGCACTGCGAGCTCGCGATTTATCGTCCCCCCAGTCGTCATCTTGCTGGGTTTGGCGACCCGCCGGTAGCTAGCATTCGCACCTCGGCGAACTCCGCCGCGTAACGTTGGTTCAACTCGACGCTTCTCTTTGTAGCGTTCGATGCTAAGCGAATCGATCCTAGACAGTTGCATCTGCCCAAAATAGGGCACGAGATGTAACGCTAGGCGGCGCCGTTTCTCTTTCAGATCTTTCCCGCCGGCTCGTGTCAGTTCGGTCAGGTAGCGGTCGGCGGCTTCCGAAAAGGACAGCGTAACCTTTCGCCCCTTTGGCAGCGCCAAGCGGTCGTTCTTTGCATCCTGGCGCAGCTTTTCTATGAATTCCTCGACCTGCGTTCGAGTCGTGCCGTCGGACTCGCGGCCCACGATCCTGTGAATGCGCCTTCTCTCCACCATGACATTGACGGTGAACACGCCATCGCCATCCGGCAGACGGTTGAATTCGATACCGTGCTCGCGTATCACTTGACCGCGTGCAAGGGCTCGCATCGAGTGCCTACTCAAGCGAGAGTACGTCTTGGCCACTCTCAGTCTCCTGAAATAGTTAGGCGCAATTTCACAATTACGGATTCAGGCACTTCACCGCGGCCAGCCTTGACGAACGTCTCGTAATGCTCTCGCAGCAAATCAGTTTGCTTCCGAGTCGGTGCTCCGTGAATTTGAAGGACACTTTGAATGTACTTCCAGCGCCGATCTTCTTCGGTGTTGAGTAACCAACCGCAGGACTGCGCGAACTTGACGAATCGCTCAGGTTCGTCGGGATCCCAGATTCTTTCTACCAGTTCAAGTAGCGGCTGGCCCTCGGGATGCCCAGCGGTAATGACCACCTGCCGCGAAAGGTACTCCGCGAGCGCGACCTCGAGCAGTGAGCTGACCGTCCTCCGTTGACTTCGAGAGGCAATCTCCGCCTCGTATCGCAGCTTCAGATCTAGGCGAACGGTAGTTACCTCGGTGCGGGTGAGACGCCCGCCACCACCTTTCTGCGGCGGACGGGCCTTCGTCTTTTTCATGGCATCTCTTGGTTATTGCGAGTGAGAAAGGATAGCATGGCTTGGTTGACAATACAATTCGAAGCGTCTACACTATGTCTTGTCTTTCAAGTCACGAAGAGGTCGTAATGGATTTCATGGGAAATATCGAGGAAGTGCGGGTCTACCCCGATGGTCGCGTCGACACAGCCAACGCTGCCCGGTTCCTCGGGTGCTCGTCGAAGACGCTAGCCCATCTGAGGTGTAGCGGAAAAGGGCCAGTATTCATAAAGCGCGGGCGCGTCTATTACTACGTCGAAGATCTTACCGACTGGCTCAACCGCGCCGGACGCCATCAAAGTACGGCGCAAGCGCGCAATGCGGCTGAGACGACTACGGTCGCGACCGCGCCGCGCTTAGGGAAGGTTTTTGCTGATACGCAACGCGCAACCGCGCGGTGAGCCCTGCGTCGGACGCCGAAATACGGGCCGAGGCCCAGCTTGTCGATCCCGCGACGGCCGCACGCAACGGGGATGAAGCGATGATCCTTTACATCATGCGGCGAGTTGCGGAGATGGCGGGGGGTACCTTCACATCGTGCGATGGCCGAACGGCGTAGTGGCTGTCGCACCAGGGCGGGACAAAGATGCAATGAGCTTGCCTGGTCACTCGCTTCGTCGACGAGTCTGAATGCTACGCACGTTCGCTTTGCGTCCGCGCGCCGAGTCGAGATGCGATTGACGAACACACAACGATTACTGAGCAAAGTGTCCTCTAACAGCGATGAATCCCACAATAACCACTATCGCGTGGTCGACCTCCAATGCCATCTCCGGAACGCCGGGGACAGCCAAGGAACACGCCTTCACCCTCTCATTCGGCCTCCACAACCAGGATGCGTTCCCGAAACAGGAAACGGTCACCCTGGAAGGCTTGTGTACTCGATTTAGCGAGCCCGAAACGAATCGAGGCAGCCTCACCTCAGCCCAGTACCACGCGCTCGACAAACGCATTTTGGAGGAGAAGCAGCTTCGAGCCGCGGAAAAAAACGGCGAGTACTTCGTAGCCGCGAGCTTCGCTGGGCGCCGAATTACGGACAACATTGAAGAGTTATCTGGGTTCGTCCTCGACTTCGACTCGGGACGCACGACGCGCAAAATGATCGAAGCCAAGCTGGACGGCATCTGGTTCGTCGGGTACACGAGCTATAGCCATCAACCTACGGATCCGCGGTACCGAGTTTTTATCCCCTATGTCGCTCCGATCACGCGAGAGCAGCACAACGCTGTTTTCGATCACTTCAATGCCTTGTTCGACGGCGATCTCGACGAAAACTGCAAAAAGCCAGGACAGATCTATTACACGCCGGCTTGTCCGCACGATGCGGTTCACGAGTTTGAGAGCTTCCTTGAGGAAGGGGAGTTGTTTGATCCGGCATTGCTGGAGAAGCCGAGCGGTGATGAGGCAGAGACCGCGTCGAGTGATGAGCAGCCGCCTTCAAACGGGCAGCAGCCCGTCGACATCGGGCGTCTAGTCGATGCGTTGAGCCATGTTGATCCAGACCCACGCGACGTCTGGATCTCGACCGGATTGGCAGTTAAGCACGACTTGGGTGAGGAGGGGCTGCCGATATGGCTCGAATGGTCGAAGCGATCCTCCAAATTTGAGCCGATCGAGGCGGTGAGGGAGTGGCAATCGCTCAAGCCGAAAGTCGGACCGGACGCGATCACGTGCGCCAGCGTATTTCATCGAGCGAAAGAGGCAGG
>CATPAO010000160.1 GCA_955652025.1 Casimicrobiaceae bacterium | reverse complement strand
GGCAATACCGGGAACACTGGCAATACCGGCAATACCGGGAACACCGGCAACACCTCGACCGTTCAATGAGGCCGACGTGACCGCACCGCGATAGGCGGCTACAGGCGGAAATTCCTCCGCGATCGCAAAGGCTCAGAAGCGGTAGTCAATCGACTACCGCTTTTGGCATTTTGTTTCCCCGTGTTACGCGCCAGCCACCATGACGGGCTGAATCCTATGAATGCCTACTCGATCCTTGCAGCCAGCCTGATCCCGCTGGGGTTCCTTTACATCGTCAAGTGGCTGAACTTCTTCGAGACACATCGTTTCAGGCTGATCCTGCTGGCCTTGGTGTGGGGTGTGATCTCGGTGGAGCTCTCGTACCTAGTCGACCACCCGATCAGGCTCCTCTTGGGATTTCAGTTCATCGGGACGCACACGGCGCCCACGGTGGAAGAGGTGTTCAAGTCGCTGATTCTGCTTTATCTCGTGCGTCGTGGAAGCGCGACCTCCTTCCCCGACGGTGCGATCTACGGCTTCGCTTCCGGAATCGGTTTCGCCATCGCGGAGAACATGCTGTATCTGAGCCGCGTCAATGTCGAGACCGGTGTCGTGATCGCGACATCCCGCGCCTTCGTGGCGTCGGTGATGCACGGCAGCACGACGGCCATCGTAGGCATGATGCTCGCCGGTTTTCCTCTGGGCAAGATCGACCATCCGCTGCTGCGCTGGCTCGTCGGCCTGGTGATCGCGATTTCGATTCACACCGCGTTCAACAAGACGGCCTTCCACCAGTTCGTCTTCGGCCAAACGGGTCTTCTCGTGCTTGCGGTCATTGCGATGACGGCGCTCTTCACGGTAGCCGCATTGATCATGTGGGGCTTGCGCCGCGAACGCCGCCGACTGCGCAAGTCGCTCGGCATGAAAGCGGGCGCGGGGAGTGGCGAAGCGCGGCTCGTGCAGCACGCCGAGGATCTTGACGACCTGCTCGCGCCCGTCGAGGCGCGCTTCGGCTCGGTCAAGCGCGAGCAGGTGGCGAACGCCCTGCTGCTCGCGGCGCAGCTGGCGATGAAGCAGGAACAGATAAAGAAGACCCGGGATCCGGAGTTGCGCGCCGAACTGGCACCGCAGATCACGCAGCTGAAGGTGGAGCTGAAGCAGGCGCGCCACGCCGTCGGCATCTACATCATGACCTACGTTCGTTCGATCATGCCCAAGGCGACTTGGTCGCTATGGGTACGGCTCGATCAGACCTTGGCGAGGCGCCAGCCGACCAGCGGAAATCTCTGGCAAGTGCTCGGGACCCGGCTGGTAGGGCATAATTCGGCCGCCGGCATGTATGCTAGGATTTCTGCGGAGTTGGAAGCGCGGGCCGCGGCGCTTGCCGCGGAAGGCGAGGACTAGTTGATCGAACGACTTAAAAAACGCGCGCGATCGGCGGACGCGCGGCATCTCTTCAGAGTGGGGAAGGTCGCACAGTGAAGTGTTTCTTCGATGAGAACGAGGCGCGCGGCGTCTGTCGCTTCTGCGGCCGCGCGACCTGCAACACGCACGCGGAGAAGCGCATGCCTTACATCACGACAATCTACGTCGGGGCGGGCAATACGCCGAAAGCCGTCGTGGTGGCGGATGCGTTGTGGTGCGGCGTGTGCAAGCCCGAAGCGCAGCCGGTGCCCATGCCGGAACTCTACTGATCCGGAACGCAAGCCGGATCGAACGCCCCCAGGATCGCGCGCGTCAATCGCTCGTGATTCCCGCCTGCTTGATCAGGCGCGCGTATTTCGCGAGTTGATCGTGTGTCGCGACACCCAATTCGTCGGCGGACGAGCCACGGAGCGAGAGCCCCTGGGCGTCGAATTTGGCGCGCAATTCGGGATCTGCCAGCGCCTTCCGTACTTCCACATTCAGCCGCGCGATGACGTCCTTCGGCGTTCCCGCCGGCGCCATGATCGCGAACCACGAATTGAATTCGAAACCCGGCAGTCCGGACTCGGACACCGTCGGCGTATTGGGAAATTGCGGCAGGCGGTTGCGCGTCGTTACGCCGAGGAGCTTGAGCCTGCCGCCACGGACCAGCGAGGTCACCGTCGCAAGACCTTGGAATGCGACCGGCACTTGTCCGCCTGCGACGTCCGTCGCCGCTTGTGTCGCGCCCTTGTACGGCACATGCGTCAGCGTGATTCCCGCGGTCGAGGCAAACAACGCCATCGCGATGTGTTGCGGACTGCCATTGCCGCCCGACGCGTAGTTGATCGTGCCGGGACTCGCCTTTGCGGCCGCGATCAGCTCGCCTGCGGTGTTGAACGGCGCATCGTTGTTGGCGACCAGGCCCCATTCGACGGTCGCCACGAGCGACACCGGCTCGAAATCCTTCACGATGTCCCATGGCATCTTCGCGTAAAGGCTGGGCAGCATGGTCATGATGCTGTCGTTGAAGCCGCCGATCGTGTAGCCGTCCGGTGCTGCGCGCGCCACGCGCTCGGTTCCGATCAGCCCCGCCGCGCCAGGCTGATTTTCGACGACCACTTGCTGTCCCATGTTGACCGACATGCGCTCGGAAAGAATACGCGCCGCATTGTCGACGGCGCTCGCGGTCGCGAGCGGAACGATCATCCGGATCGGCTTGTTCGGATATGCGGACTGCGCGGCCGCGACGCACGATAGGGCGGTGAGGGCGAGAGCAACGGCGAAGCGAAGGCAAAACGTCATGGCGCACTCCTTGTTTCGAGCTGCGCGATCCCGAGCTCCCGCGCGAGCCGATCTAGTATCGACACGAGGGCCGGCGGCAATGGAATCCCGTCACGCGCATATTCGATTCGCTTGGCGTCGCTTTGCTCTCCCGGGAGGCGGATCTGGTCCACGCCGGGCAGGCGGCGGCTGCCGCGCAAATCGCGCACGAGGCGATCGACTTGCGCCTTGAACACGGCGAGGTCGCCAAACGCCGCAGGATCGATCGCGACGATCGCGTGCCCGGTGTTCGTGGCAGTCGAGTCATCGCGGTTGAAATCGACGACATCCTTGCCCAGCGCGGCGCCGTTCAACGTGCCCGCGAGCAGGCCGACGACGAGCGCCAATCCGTATCCTTTATAACCGCCAATCGGCAACAGGAATCCCTCGTCCGCGCGCGTCGGATCGGTGAGCGGCCGCCCGTCGCGATCGATCATCCAACCTTCGGGCATCGCCTCGCCGCGCTGCGCCTTCGCCTTCACCTTGCCATAGGCGGCGACGCTGGTCGCCATGTCCAGCACGATGGGCGTTTCGGCGCCCGCGGGAATGGCCGCGGCGATCGGATTGGTCGACAGCAACATGTCGATGCCGCCCCACGGCGGGAGGTGATTGGCGTTGCCGACCGCGAAATACAGTCCGATCATGTCGTGCGCAAGAGGCATCCGCGCATAGAGCGATGCGGGACCGGCGTGATTGCTCCCCTGCGCGCCGACCCACGCGACACCGGAGTCGCGCGCCTTGTCTATCGCGAGATTCGCCGCGCGCGCCATGACGAGCTGGCCCATGCCGTTGTCGCCGTGTAAGAGCGCCATGCCGAACCGCTCCCGCAGCACCCGAATGTCGGGCCGCAGATTGATCCCGCCGGCCTTGATGCGCCTCGCGTATTGGGGAAGGCGAATGACGCCGTGCCCGTCCGAGCCCTGAAGATCGGCTTCGGCCATGCGCGTCGCGACGCAGAAGGCATCGTCGGCGGGCATGCCGAGCCGCTCGAACGCCGAGGCGATGAACGCGCGCAGGCGTTCGAACGAAATCCGCCGAACCGATTCAACCGGCACGGCGCGCGCAAAACGACAGAGTTCCGCAAGAAAATCGCGATTCGACCCTAGCAAAGCTAGGGTCGAGCGAATCGCTTCTCCGGCTCTTTTCGTCGCTTTTAACCTCAGCCGACATACACTGGCGCGGGCTGGCTGAAGTACGCATCGAGCAGGTGATAGACGAGTGACCAGTTCTTCGAGCGCGTGCTGGTGTGGGCGATGCCGGGCATGACGACGAACTGCTTGTCGGGATTGGGCAGCTTTGCGAAGAAGCCCGCGAGATCCTGGAACGACGCGATGCCGTCCCATTGTCCGCGCATGATCAGCGTCGGCACGGTAATCTTTTCCGGATCGAGCACCGGCAGGTTCGCGGACATGTCGACGTACGTGCCGGTCGGCATCGACGTGTCGAGCGCGAGCACGGCGTCGGCGAACGCCTCGACAACGGTGAGATCGCTCGTATCGGGATGGTCGCGCGTGAAGATGCTGCGCACGAACGCGCGGTCGATCGGCCGCCGGTTGCTCGCCCGGTACTCGGCAAGCCGTTTCTTCCGCTCGGCGAGCGTCGGGCTTCCGTCGCCGGTCCACACGAGCGCGTCGAGTGCCTGCCGTTGCACACGCTCCGCATGCCGTTGCGCGAACAATCCGGCGCGCAAGGCGCCTGAGGAGGCGCCGTAGAGGAGAAGCTTCCGCCCGCCGGTCTGGCCCAAGATGTAGTCCGACGCGGCGGCGAGATCGTCGGCGCCGCAGGCGACGTCCGCGTTCACCGCGCGCCATTTGTCCGAGCGCCCGTAGCCTTCGCAATCGACGCACCAAGTGTCGAAACCGCGTCGCGCGAACCAATCCATCGTCGACGCCTCGGATTTGCCGGGAATTTGCAAATCGAACACCGGCGTCGCCGACACCGACGAGCCATGGATAAACAGGATCGTGCCCCGGTCCGCTGCCGTGTCGGCGTTCTTCATTCGTTTGCGCCGCAGGTACAGCTTGATGTTGTCCGCGCCGGCGCGCTTCACCGTCCAGTGGTCGGTAGCCGCGACTTCGCCCGGTACGGCGGACGGGGCGGGCGATTGGCCATGCGCCGTCTCCGTCGGCAGCGAGGCGGCGGCCAACGCGACGCCGGCCGCCGTCAGAAAATCGCGCCGCGATTGTCCCTCATCGCAACCCTCTCCTGGCGCGCCGGGAGAGGGAGGTGCGGCGCGTGAGCGACGCGCGGGTGAGGGGTCCGCAGACACGGCTACGCGTTCTTGAGCGCGTATCCGTACGCGAGATTGGTACGCCCGGCGCCGTGCTTGTCGTAGAGTTGCTTGTACTCGGCCAGCTTGTCGTTTTCGAGCGCCGCGCGTTGTTCCCGCCGAAGATCGCGGTCTTGACCGGACCATCGGCCGGACCGAGCGGCTTGAGCGCGTATTTCTTTTGCAGATCCTCCGGGATTTCCAATCGCCGCAGCGCCTCGATCTGCCACTGCGGCGATCCGGTCCAGATCGCATCCGTCCCCCAGCACACGTGGTCGGCGCCCAGGCCCTTGATCAACTGTCCGATCATCACCGCCGACACGCGCGGATCGGCGATCGTCGACTGCGCGAACAACTGGCCGACGTCGGCGTAGACGTTCGTTACACCGTGTTTCGCCGGAATCTCGGAAAGATCCGTAATCCACTCAACGCGGCCGGTCTTTTCGAACTGCTCCCAGGCATCCTCTACTTTTCCTCCGCCGGCGAACCGATAGCCACCGTGATAGATGATGAAGTTGAGCTGCGGCCAGTCCTTGGCGGCCTTCGCCACGTCGCCGACCGCCGAATATTCGAGCAGGTTCGGGAACTGCTTTTCGACCGATGGCGGGAACAGCCCCTTGTGGATGCAGACGTTCTTGAGTCCCGCCTTCTGGAATTTCGCGTAGGCCGGGTAGACGAGCTTCTCATCGTCCAGTCGCCACGGATGTTTCGAGAGGTTTTTGTTGGTGTTGTCGCCGATCGTGTAGCCCTTCATCGAGTCGGGCTTGAGATCGTTGATCGCGTGATCGATCTGCTCCATCCAGCCGTCGTACCCCGGCGTGAATATCGCGTGCGAGAACATGCGCTTGCTCTTGGCGATGCCGTTCACGTCGGCACGCGCTTGCGCCTTCATCTCGTTGGTGAGGAACCAGTCCTCGGGGACTTCCGAGGGCGCGCCGCTGATGCATGCGACCTTAGTGTCACTGTCGAGGTAGATTTCCTTCAGGTAATTCGCGAACATCAGATCGTCGATCGTCTGTTCCTTGCCGCCGAGCGCCGGATTCCAGCCGGCCTTGCCGACGGCGTTGCGCTGCGCCACGAACGTCATGATTCGCGTGCCGGGGCGCAGAAAATGCGTGTGCATGTCCATGATGAACTGGTCGGCGAGTTTGTTCGCGCGGTCGTTCGCACGCTCCGGCTCGGCGGCTTCCGCCTTCGATACCCCGAACAGCGGACCATAGGTGTCGTTCATGGCGAGAAACGCGGTTGCCATGCCCGCCGCGGTTTGGAAGAAACTGCGGCGGCTCATGCCGAGGCGCTTCGCCATCCGCGCGCCCATTTCCTTGACGCGCAGCTCAAACTCGCGTTGCTTGGCGGACTGCGGCGTCGGCATGAACTCGTCGCTCGACACCGACTGCACGGGAATGGGAGAAGGAAACAGCGATTCGGCGGCGCAAAGGCGTGCGAGCTCGTCGGGCGAAAGCATGCTCATGGAGCCTCCTTGGGTTGGGCGCGTTCACGACCGCGCTCGCGCGAACATTCTGTCACAGCGCGCCGGCAATGGGCGCGTTTTCGTGGCCCGGATCAACCGAGATGATGCGCGAGAATCTTGAGACACAGCCGTTCGAAGCGGCGGCGCTCGACGTCGCCGAGCGGCTCGACCAGCATCGCCTGCACCAACTTGACCGCGGGCATGGCTTTCAAAAGCGCGCGCCGGCCGGCCGGCGTGATTCGCACCAATTTGAGCCGCCGGTCTCTTGCGGATGCCGATCGCGCAAGCCAGCCTCGGGACTCGAGCCGCTCAATGACCCCGCCGATCGTGGCGCGGTCGTAACCGATCAATGCGGAGAGCGTCGCCTGGTCGATGCGCGGCCGCTGCGCCGTGGCGACGAGCGCCGCGAACTGCACCGGCGTCATGTCGAGGCCGACTTTCTCCGCGAACAGTCGCACGGCCACCTGCTGCAACCGGCGAATGAAGTGGCCCGGCATGCGGTGGATGTTGAGGTCGCGTCGCCGCGGGTCGGTGTAGCTGATGCCCGGCGTGTTCAGCGCCAAGGGCTCGCCCTCATGCGAGACACTTTTCCGCCGTCCAGCCATATAGCCATTCCAGTGCATCGTAGAAGCGCTCCGGCGTGCGGCCGGCCCAGAGCGAGTTGCGCACCAAGCGCTCGATCCCTTTCGCGTGGTAGAGGCGTCCCATCTCGCGCGCCGCGATGATCAAGCGAGCGCCGCGCACGACGCGCTTGGACTCGTAGAGACGGAATGCGGCCACGAGATCACGGTCGCAAGCTTCGATCGCCGCGCGCAGCGTCACCGCGTCCTCGAGTGCGATGCAGGCGCCTTGCGCCAGATATTGCAGCATTGGATGCGCAGCATCACCAAGGAGCGTCGCGCCGCCTTCGCCCCAACGCGCTACGGGATCGCGATCGGCGGTGGACCAGCGCTTCCACGACGTCGGCTTGTCCAGTAGTTGTCGCGGCTTTGCGCAGATCTCGGTGAAGTACGACATCACTTCGTCGCGCGAACCCTCGCGCACGCCCCATTCCTCTTGCTGCCGGCTGTGGAACGTGACGACGATGTTGTACTGCTCGCCGCCGCGAAGCGGATAGTGGACGAGATGACAGTTGGGCCCGACCCAGATCGCCGCTGCGTTCCAGCGGAGGTCATCCGGCATCTCGGCGCGCGGAACCACAGCGCGATAGACGACGTGCCCCGATACGCGGTGACCGTCGCCGATCAGATGCTCGCGGACGACCGAGCGCACGCCGTCACACCCCACGACCGCGACGCCGTCGTACACGCCGCCGTCGGCGTCGGAGAGCCGCACGCGGTCGGGGTCGATGTCGACGCGAACGATGCGCGACGACGTGTGCACGCGAATGCCCGGCGCGAGCTGCACTTCCTCGTGGATCGACAGGTGGATATCGGCGCGATGGATGACCGCGTACGGATTGTGGAAGCGTTGGCGGAAGGCTTCGCCGACCGGTACGCGCGCGACTTCGCTGCCGTCGATCGCGTCCATCATGACGAGCTCGTCGGTGTACACGGCGCGGCGCCGCGCGCGCGCGCCGACCCCGAGCGCGTCCATCGCCGCGAACGCATTGGGGCCGAGCTGCAGGCCGGCGCCGATCTCGCCGATCGTCGCGGTCTGCTCGAAGACGTCGACGGCAAAGCCCTGCTGCGACAACGCCAGCGCGGCCGCCATGCCGCCGATTCCGCCGCCGACGACGAGCACGGATCCGCTCGGCTGTGCGCTCACGGTCGGGGATTTAAGCGCCGTCTTCGTACACGCCGAGCTTGCGCTGTAGCGGCGATTCGTCGGCGGTGATCAAGAATGTCGGCACACGGCTCGATCGGTTGGCGAGTCGGAGGGTCGACCGCCCGGGCGCGCAGAACGTGTCGCCCGGTGTGAACGCGATCGACACGTCGTCGATGTGCGCTTCGCCGGCACCTTCGACCGCGTGAAATACACGCGCGGCGGAATCGCGCGGCAGGGCGATCTCCTCACCGGGACGCAATAGCAACGCCGCGAAGGCGATGGTGTTGAGGCAATCGCCGCCGCTTTCGGGATTGACGTAGGCGAGTTGCACCGGCGCATCGCGTCCCCCGCGGTCCGCCAGCGATTGGAGCGCGTCGCGCGTTCTGCGCCATTCGTAGCGGAGCAGCGGATAGTCGCCGCCGGCGCGCCGGCCGTGCGCGATCGGCGCGAGCCCGCCGGCAGCGTAGGCGTAATCGGGCGCCCGCGGAGCCTGCGGCTTGCCCTCGACCACGTAGGACACGTCGAGGGAAACCATCAACGGCAGGTCCAGCACGTCGAGCCAGATTACGGGAACGCGTCCTTCGTGCCGGTGCTCGTGCCATTGGCCGGTGGGGGTGAGAATCAGATCGCCTGGTTCCATCGGACACGCCACACCGTTGACCACGGTCGCCGCGCCCACGCCCTCGACGACGATCCGCGCCGCGTTCGGCGTGTGGCGATGGCTCGGAGCGTACTCGCCGGGGAGCACGAGCTGCATGCCGAGATAGATCGTCGCCGACGCCTGCAGGTTGGCGAGTCCGCGGCCCGGGTTGGCAAGCACCAGGACGCGCCGCTCCGCCTTCTCGATCGGCGTCAACTCGCCCGCGCGAAGCAGCAGCGGCCGGATCGTCGCAAAGCGCCAATGCGTTGGCGTCGTGGCCGTCCGCGGCGCCCGCAGCGGCAACAGCTCCCGCAGGTTCGGCCACAGCGGGACGAGATTGGCGTGCGTCAGCGAGTCGACGTACTCGCGCGGCAGCTCGTCAAGGGTTCCAAGAGGATTCATAGGGGGACGCTCGCGGTCAGGGGACGATTGCGTCCCGGGATGCGACCAGCGTACTATTTCGTATGCATACATTCAATATGAATGCATACAGGATCGGCGGTGGCGACCGCCCGGCAAGACGATCCGGGGAGGAAACGCAATGAACCGGGCAATGAGCATCGGAGGTGCCGCGCTGGCCGCGGCGGTGTTGCTGTCGGCCGCAGCCGCGGTTCGCGCCGAGGACGTTGTGCGAATCGGCGTCGTCGCCGAGTTTTCCGGCCCGTTTTCCGACTACGGCGCGCAAATCGTCGGCGGCATGAAGGCGTATCTCAAGCAGAACGGCGACGTCCACGCCGGTAAGAAGATCGAGATCATCACCCGCGACACGACGGGGCCGGCACCCGAAATCGCCAAGCGCTTCGCACAGGAGCTCGCGACGCGCGACAACGTCGACATCCTGGCCGGATTCGGGCTCACGCCCAATGCGCTCGCCGTCGCGCCAGTGGCGACCGAGGCGAAGAAGCCGATGGTGATCATGAACGCCGCCACGTCGGTCATCACGACGCGGTCGCCGTACGTCGTTCGCGTTTCGCATACGCTGCCGCAGGACACGCAGCCGATCGCGCAGTGGGCGGCGAAAAACGGAATCAAGCGCGCGTTCACGCTGGTGTCGGATTTCGGCCCAGGCATCGACGCCGAGGGCGCGTTCGTCAAGGCGTTCAAGGCGGCGGGCGGCGAGATCGTCGACAGCGTGCGGACGCCGCTGCAGAACCCGGACTTCGCGCCGTTCCTGCAGCGGATCAAGGATACCAAGCCGGAAGCGGTGTTCGTATTTCTGCCGCCGGGCAGCCAGACGATCGCATTCATCAAGGGCTACGACGAGCGTGGGTTGCGGCCCGCGGGCATCAAGCTGATCGGCACCGGCGATTTGACCGACGACGGCGTGCTGCAGGCGATGGGCGAGCCCACGTTGGGGCTCATCACCAGCTTCCATTATTCCGCTGCGCACGATTCGCCGGAGAACAAGGCGTTCATCAAGGCGTACATCGAGGCCAACGGCACGAGGCTTCGCCCCAACTTCATGGCTTGTGCGGGCTACGACGGCATGGCGGCGATCGCCGAGGCGTTGAAGAAGACCGGCGGCTCGGTGGAGGTCGAAAAGTTCGTGGCGGCGCTCAAGGGCATGAGGCTCATGAGCCCGCGCGGCCCGATCATGATCGACCCGGAAACGCGCGACATCGTGCAAACCGTTTACATACGGCGCGTCGAAAAAGTCGGCGGACTCCTGTACAACATCGAGTTCGACAAGTACCCCGACGTCAAGGACCCGGGCAAATAATTTGGCGACTGCGATGGAATCCGCTTCGACCGATCGGTTTCGCATCCGCGAAGTCGTGGAGAACTGGGCGCTGTGGCGCGACGCTGGCGACTGGCAGCGCTTTCGCAGCGTCTGGCACGCCGATGGCCGCATGATGGCGACGTGGTTTCAAGGTCGCGCCGAACGGTTCATCGAGGTGAGCCGCGACGCATGGAACCAAGGCGTCAACATCCTGCATTTTCTTGGCGGCTCGTCGATCGACGTCGCGGGCGTGCGCGCGATCGCGCAGACGAAGATGACGATTTCGCAGCGCGCGGCGGTCGACGGCGTCATCGGCGACGTCGTCTGCACCGGGCGGTTCTACGATTTTTTCGAACGGCGCGACGACGTGTGGGCGATCGTGCTCCGCCAGCCGATCTACGAGAAAGACCGGCTCGATCCGGTCGATCCTGGCGCGACGTTCAAGCTCGACGCCGCGCTGCTCGAGCAATTCCCCGAAGGCTACCGCCATCTCGCGTACGCGCAGACGAAAATCGGCTTCACCGTCAAGCGTGACATGCCTACGCTCAAGGGCGCGATGGTGGAGGCTCTCTACGCGTCCGGCGCGGCGTGGCTCGCCGGCAAGCCGCTCGACCGTTGAGCGGTCTCCCGAGGGCGTCGCGCGCTACTTAGTGCCTCGCAGGTAATACTTGAACAGTTCGTCCTGCTGCGGCTTGGTG
>CATPAO010000159.1 GCA_955652025.1 Casimicrobiaceae bacterium | reverse complement strand
GGTCCACCGTGCCCAGACAACACTCCTCGCCCACTAGGCTTCGTGCATGAGCAGCCCGCTGCCCATGCACCCGCCGCTCGCCACGCTCGATGACGACGCGTGGGAGGATCTCCTCAATTTCATCGAGGAACGCCGCGTCATCCCCATCATCGGCCCGGAGTTGTTGACGGTCGAAACGCAAACCGGCCCGCGACTGCTCTACGATTGGATTGCGGAAAAGCTCGCGGCCAAGCTGAGCGTCGACACCGCACAGCTGCCGCAGCCGTACACGCTCAACGACGTCGTTTGTTGGTTCCTCTCGTCGCGCGGCCGTCGCGAGGAAGCCTACACACGGCTTCGCAGCATCCTGCGCGAGGCGAACTTCGCCCCGCCGCTTGCGCTCCGTCGTCTCGCGCAGATCACCGACTTCGACCTGTTCGTCACCACGACCTTCGACCCGTTCCTCGAACAGGCGATCAACGCCGAGCGCTTCCAGGGCGCGCAATCGACCGAGGTCATCGCGTATGCGCCGAATCGCGTCGCCGATCTCACGACCGAGCGCGATCAGCTCCGGCGCCCGGTCGTCTACCACCTGCTCGGGCGTCTCTCAGCGTCGCCGACGTACGTCATCTCCGACGAGGACACGCTCGAGTTCATCTGCGCGCTGCAAAGCGAACACCTCACGCCCGAGAAACTGTTCCATGAGCTCGAGCACAACCACCTGCTCTTCATCGGCAGCAGCTTCACCAACTGGCTCGCCCGCCTCTTCCTGCGGATGGCGAAGCGCCACCGCCTTTCGGATCCGCGCGACGTCGGTGAAGTCCTCGCCGACAACCATTCTGGCAAGGACGGGCGCCTGATGGGGTTCCTGCAGCAGGTGAGCGTGCGTACCCGCATCTACAGCGGCGCGGAGAAATTCGTCGACGAGCTGCACCGCCGCTGGGTCATTCGCACCAAGCCGGGTGAGGTCATTCCGTTCAGCGTGGCGCCGCAGCGCTTCCTGCCGCCTGAACACGAGATGCCGGACCACGCGGTCTTTATCAGCTACGCACGCGAAGACCTGCCCGCCGTCCAGAAGATCAAGGCCGGGCTTGATGCCGCCGGCGTCAAGACGTGGTTCGACTTGGAGCGCCTCGAAGGCGGCGACGACTACGATCGCAAGATCCAGCGCAACATCGCGCGCTGCTCGTTTTTCATTCCCGTCGTCTCGGCATCCACCGAGCGCCGGCTCGAGGGTTACTTCCGCCGCGAGTGGAGCTACGCGATCGACCGCGCGCGCAACATCGCCGAAGGCGCCCTCTTCATCCTGCCCGTGTGCATCGACGACACCAACGGCGGCAACGCGCAGGTGCCGGATAAATTCAAGGCCGTGCACTTCACACGATTGCCCGGCGGCGAAGTTCCGCCCGAGTTCGCCGCGCGCATTCGGGACCTGTTGTCGTCCCGCCAATGAACGACGTCACGACGACGCCCGCCGCCGACGGCGCGCAGTTGTCCGTCGACGCGGAACACCCATGGCTCGGCCTCGCGTCGTTCACCGAAGAGACGCGCGCCTATTTCTATGGCCGCGAGGAAGAAGTCGCAGAGCTCGGCCGCCGCGTGCAGCGCAAGCTGCTCACGGTCCTGTTCGGCCAGTCGGGCCTCGGCAAGACGTCGATCCTGCGCGCGGGAATCGTCCCGCGATTGCGGCCCGAGGGCTATTGCCCGGTCTACGTGCGGCTCGACTATTCGCGGGAATCGCCACCGCCGTCCGAGCAGATCAAGCAGGCGATCTTCCGCGCGACGCAGGCTTCGGGCAAGTGGACGCAGGTCGGCGTCGCCGAATCCGGCGAATCGCTGTGGGAGTTTCTGCACCACCGCGACGACATCCTGCGTGACGAATCCGGCAAGACGCTCATCCCGCTTTTGATCTTCGACCAGTTCGAGGAGCTGTTCACGCTCGCGCAGAGCGATGAATTCGGCCGCCAGCGCGCGGCGCAGTTCGTCGAGGACCTGGCCGACCTGGTCGAGAACCGGGCGCCGAAGGCGCTCGAAGCGAAGATGGACCAGGACGAGTCCGCCGTCGAACGTTTCGATTTCACGCGCGGCGACTACCGGATTCTCATCGCGTTACGCGAGGATTACCTCGCCCACCTCGAAGGTTTGAAGGGCAACATGCCCTCGATCGCGCAGAACCGGATGCGGCTCGCCCGCATGACGGGCGCGCAGGCGCTCTCCGCCGCGCTGAAGCCGGGCGGACGACTGGTGTCCGAGGAGGTGGCCGGTTCCATCGTCCGGTTCGTCGCCGGCGGCGCGGAGCTCGCCAACGCCGAGGTCGAGCCCGCGCTGTTGAGCCTGATATGCCGCGAGCTTAACAACGCGCGCATCGCGCAGGGCCGCAGCGAAATTTCCGCCGATCTTCTGGCCGGCTCCCGCGACAATATTCTAAGCGAGTTCTACGAGCGCGCGCTCGCCGATCAGCCGCACGGTGTGCGTCAGTTCATCGAAGACAACCTGCTGACCGAGTCCGGCCATCGCGAGAGCTTGGCCGAGGAGCGCGTGCAGAAGGGCCTCGTGGGGGCGGGAGCCTCGCCCGATGCGCTGGCGGTGCTCGTCAACCGACGCCTGCTCCGCATCGAGGAGCGGCTCGACGTGCGGCGCGTCGAACTGACGCACGACGTGCTGTGCAGCGTCGTGAAGGCCAGCCGCGACTTGCGGTTGGAGCGCGAGGCGCGCGACGAAGCCGAACGAAAACTCGCGGCGCAACGCGAACGCGAGCGCGCCACAAGAAAAGCGCTCGTCCGCGCGCGGCAAATCGCGGCGGGATGCGCCGTGCTCGCCATCTTCGCCGCGGCGGCCGCCGTGTTCGGCTACATGAGCATGAAGCGCGCGCAGGAAGCGGAGCTGAAAGCGGTGGAGACCCGTCAGCTCGCCGAGCGTGCGCGCGGCGAGGCCGAGAAGCTCATCGTCTTCCTGCTCGATGATTTCTACCTGGAGCTCGAGCCGGTCGGCCGGCTCGACATCGTCGCTCAGCTCGCCAAGCGGTCGCTCGACTATTACCGCGAGCTCCCGGCGGAATTGCGCACAGCCGAGACCGAACGCAATCGGGCGCTTGCACTCGTTCGCTACGGCTCGGTGCTGCGCTATCAATCCAATCTCGACGAGGGCGAAAAGGTCCTGACGGAGGCAGTGGGTATCCTCGACGGACTGCGCACCAAGGGGGACACGTCGGAGATCACTGCGGCCGGTCTGGCGCTTGGGTTAACCGCGCAGGCGCGCATTCTCGACAGCCGCAGCAAGGAAGACGACGCCCGCCTATTCGCCGAGCGAGCGGCCGCGATCCTCGCTCCACTGATGACTGCGCCTGCCCCGTCGGTCCCGCTGCGGCGCGCCTATGGCAGCGTCACGAACTATCTGGGCTTCTCGCAGCTACGCAGCAGGCGGCAGGACCTGGCGGTCGTCAGCCTTGAACAGTCGCGCGCAACGTTTCGAAGCATCGCCGGCGAGGATTTCGCAGACCTGCCGGCGGCAGCGGGCTACGTCGAGGCGTCCGCGTGGCAAGCGGAGACGTTGCGCGACCTGGGACGCTCGCAGGAAGCGCTTCGCGTCAGCGAAGACGCGGTCGCCGTCGCCGGCCGGATCCTGGACAAGCGGCCCGCCCACATGGGCGCGCTCCGCGCACGCGGCCTGATCCGCGGCGACATGGCCGACATTGGCGTCGAGAATATGCAGCTGCGCAAAGGGCTCGTGGCCGGCGACGACGCGGTGCGCGATTGGGAGGCGTTCGTCAAGCTCGATTCGGGCAACGTGATCGCGTGGAACAATCTCGCGGCCAGCCAGATGCGCAACTCCAACTTGCTGTACGGCCTCGGGCGTCTCGACGAGGCCCGCGACCGGATGCTCGCCGCCAACGCGGTTGAGCGACGCACGAAGATGTCGTCGTTCCTCGCCCTCAATCTGTCGTTTCCGGCGGCGCTGCGCGGAGTGCTCGAGGCAGACCGCGGCAATGTCGCGGAAGCCGAGGCCGCGTTCGCCGATCTCCATCGCCTGGTCGGCATCGTCGCTGCGAGTCGCTCGATGGGGCCCACCGAAGAAGCGATTCTGCGCGGGTACGAAACCGGATTCAAAGTCGCGCTTCCCGTCGCCGCCGGGGATTACGCGACGGCCCGCAAGATGTTGCAGGCCGCGATGCCCGGCGCCGGGGTCGTCGCCCCTACCGAAGGAACGTGGAAGTTTTACTGGGACATCGGCCTTGCAAATCGTTATCGCGCGCTGGCCGACGCGAACTACAACCTCAAGGACTACGCCGAGGCGGAACGGGCGATCCGGCAGTCGATCATCTACCAGACGCGCCTTCCGGAGCAGACGCTCGAGCGCAAGCGCGAGGCCGCGCAGAACCAGGTGCTGCTCGCGCTGATTCTGGCGCGCCTCGATCGACGCCCGGAGGCGCAGCAGGCGGTCGCGCCCGCCCTCAAATTGCAACGCGAACTGCAGGCCCACAACAGCGACGACCTGACGCAGCATATCGAGCTCGCGCGCACACTCTATGCGGCGGCGCTCGTCGGAAACGGTAAAGAGACCGCGTTGCTGGCCGAAGCGGCCACGCTCATCGACCGGTTGCCCTCCGGGTTGCGGAGTCTGAAAAGCACGGTATTGATCCGCAACGGCATCGCCGCGGAGCAGGGCAATCGGCGGACATAGCCGACGGTCGTGGCTCATGCGTGGGAGGCGGCCTCGCGAGGCGCGTTGATTCGGCCCCCCAAAATCCGACACGATCGATGAAGAGCGGAACTCACGTTGAGCGACATTGCATCGACGATTCGTGAGGCGCTCAACGCCGGCCTCAATGCGCAGGCGCTCGATCTCGCCCGGAGCGCGACGGTTGACGGCGCCAACACTGCTGAGATCCACTACCTCGGCGCGCTGGCCTCGGCCCGCATGGGCGCGATCGGCGAGGCGGAAAAATGGCTGGCGCAAATCGATCGCGAGCCGCTCGGCACGAGCCCGCTTGCCGTCGAAGTGTGGAGCCTCGCCGGCAGGATCGCCAAGGAGCACTATGCCACGACGCGCGACAGGAAGAATGTCGCCGCGAATGATCTCGCACGGATGGCGATCGACTGTTACCGGCGCGCGTTTTCACTCGGCGGTGACGGCTATCCCGCCGTCAACGCGGCCACGATGGCGATGCTGTTGGGCAACGCATCGCTTGCGCACACTCTCGCAGAGCAGGCGCTGTCCGTTTTGGCGCCCGTCGATCACTGGCAGCATGCGAGCGCCGGCGAGGCGCTGCTCATTCTTGGCCGGCTCGACGAAGCCCGCGTTCATTACACCGAAGCGTATCGATTAGCGGACAACAAATTCGGTGACGTTGCGTCAATGCGGCGGCAGCTGCTGATGATCGGGTCGCCCGCCGCGCGCGAGTTGGCGGAAGTGCTCCCCGCCCCGCAGGTCATCGCGTTCTCCGGGCACATGATCGATCGACCAGGCCGCACGCCGCCGCGATTCCCAGCCGCTCTCGAAGCGCGGCTCGCAGCTGCGCTACGTAAGAAGATCGCGGGGCTTGGGCCTTCGATCGGCTATGCGCAGGCGGCGTGCGGGGCCGACATCCTGTTTCTCGAGGCGATGCAGGATGCGGGCTGGCAAACGCAGATCGTGTTGCCGTTCGCGCGCCGTGACTTCGTCGAAACCAGCGTCGGCTTCGCCGGAGAAGCCTGGGTCGACCGCTTCGAGCGCGTCCTCGGGCGGGCGACGCGGATCGTTGTCGCGACGGAAGAGGCGTTCCTCGGCGACGACGTGTTGTTCGAGCATGCGGCGAACCTGATCCAGGGCATGGCGTTCCTGCGTGCCGGGGAGCTCGCGACAACGCCACTGATGCTGACGGTGCGCGAGCCGGAAACTCACGCGCTCGTCGGTGGTACCGCCGCGACCGCCGAGAACTGGAAGCGGAGAGGCGGCCTAGTCGAGAACATCGACCTCGCCGCGTTGCGCGGTAACGCGCCGCAAGCGCAGACCGGTGCCGGTCAGCGCGACGCGGTCGAAGCGCCGGAACAGACCGCGCGCCATCGCAGCTTGAAGAGTCTGCTGTTCGCCGACATCAGCGGCTTTTCCAAGATGCCCGAACAGTACGCGCCCGATTTCGCCGAAGTGTTTCTTGGTACCTGCAAGAGATCACTCGATTCGCTCGCGCATAAGCCCGTCCACGCGAACACGCACGGCGACGGCCTCTTTCTTGTTTTCGAATTACCGAGCCATGCCGCGGAATTCGCCGTCCGCCTGCAACAAAAACTTGGCGCAATCGATTGGCCCGCGCTCGGCCTCACTGCAGAAACCGGCGTCCGCATCGCGCTTCACACGGGCCCGCTCTTCCGCATCTTCGACCCGGTCACGGAAAGGTTCACGTTTTACGGAACCCACGTCAACCGAACGGCGCGCGTGGAGCCGATCGTGCAGCCGCGACACATTTTCGTGACTGAAGAGTTTGCCGCGTCGCTCGTCGCCGAAAACCAGGATCGTTTCAGTTGCGATTACATCGGCACCATGCAACTCGCGAAGCGATTCGGCGACGCGCGCCTGTACCGGCTGCGCTGGACAAAGGAGGATTGAACGAGAATTGCTGCGCCAAGGCTCCCGATCGGGCCACAACCCGGTGACGCCTACGATTTAGCCAAGCGCGCTTCGGCCGCCGCAAGCATCGCTTTGAAGCGCGGATGATCGCGGATGGGGTCCAGGTCCGGATCGATCTTCATCCAGTTCACGGAATCCATACGGATTTTTTCGAGCATCGGATCGAGCAAGTCCAGCGCCGCGTCGAAGTCGTGCAGATCCAGCACGAGCGCGCATGCGAAGTTGTATTGCATGTTCATGTTGTCGGGATCGAGTAGCATCGCGCGCGCGATCCATTCCTTTGCGCGCTCTGCTTCCCCAAGCGTCGCGAGCGCCCCGACGAGAAAGCTCATCGCCGATCCGTTGTCCGGCTCCAGCGCCACGGCCTTCTCCGCGCGGGCGAGCGCACGCCGCGCTGCACGGCGTGCACCCTCCGCATCGCCCAGCACCTTGTAGCAGCTGATGGTCATTCCGGCCGAGTAGACGTCCGTTTCGACGCTGTCCGCCGTCTTTTTGTAGAACGTCAACGCCTCGGCGAAGCGGCGTTTCGCATAGTGCCAGGCGGCGGCCGCGATGTTCACCTCGAAGGACTCCGGGTCCAGGCGAAGCGCGGTCTCGATTTCGACCTGCGCATCGTCGTAGCGCGCGTCTGCGGTCAGAACCCGCGCTTTCGCGGCGTGCGCTTCAGCGAGATGCGGGTCCAGCGCGAGCGCACGTTCGGCCGCGGCGAGGCCGCCGTCGCCTTCCCGACCCAGAAAGAGACGCAGCGCACCCTGCGCCCCGGCCATAAGCGCCCACGGTCGCGCGTAGTTCGGGTCGATCTCGGTGGCGCGCCGGCAAAGCCGGATGATCGCTTCCTGGGTCCGGGCGCTGCCGACATTGCCGGTTACACTGTATTGCCGCGCCATCAGATACAACTTGTAG
>CATPAO010000158.1 GCA_955652025.1 Casimicrobiaceae bacterium | reverse complement strand
TCGCCGATGGTGGTCCAGGCGATGTGGGATGCCATGGAGCGCCTGGGGCTTGGCGCGGGCGCGCAAATCCTGGAGCCGTCGATGGGCGTCGGGCATTTCTTCGGCCTGATGCCGGAATCACTGCTGCCCGGCTGCCGGCGGACGGGCGTCGAACTGGACGGCATCACGGCGCGCATCGCGAAGCAGCTTTACCCGGACGCGACGATTTTCGCGAAGGGCTTTGAAGACACGAGCCTGCCGGAGAATTTCTTCGACGCCGTGATCGGGAATATCCCTTTCGGCAACTACCCCGTGCACGATCCCGCCTATAAAAACTCCCCCGTCACGCGGACGATCCACGATTACTTTCTCGCGAAATCCCTCGACAAACTGCGCGGCGGCGGCGTGATGGCGCTGATCACCAGCCGCTACACGATGGACAAGCAGGATTCGACGATAAGACGGTATCTCTCGGACCGGGCCGACCTCGTCGGCGCGATCCGGCTGCCCAACACGGCGTTCAAGGCAAACGCCGGCACGGAAGTCACGACCGATATCCTGTTCCTGCAAAAGCGCCCGCCAGGGAGTGCCCCACGAGGCGAAGCGTGGCGGGAGTTGGCACAGATTGACACGCCGGACGGTGCCGTTTCCGTCAACGAGTATTTCGCGCGGCATCCGGCGATGATGCTCGGTCAAATGCGGCTCGAAGGCTCGCTGTACCGTGACCGCGAGCCGACGCTCGCGGGCGAACTGTCGCCGGAGCTTCTCAAACAAGCCGTTTCATCGCTGCCGGAAAACATCTATGCGCCCCGCCACAATTTGCCTGACCGCGCCCGTCCGCCCCCAGAAAACAACAATCCCGTTGACATCGATAGCGCGGATGTCAAGGACGGCGCTTACGCGATCCGCGACGGGCTGCTGGCAATCCGCCGGGGCGCGGTGTTCGAGACGGCGAAGGTGCCGGGGTCGGTGGCGTGGCGTATCCGCGGCATGCTGGCCGTGCGGGACGCCATTCGTGTCGTCTTCCGCACGCAACTCGACGACGCGCCTGAAGAACGGATTGCCGAGGCGCGGCGGTTGCTGAATGAACTCTACGATTCCTTTGTCAGCCGGTACGGGCCGCTGTCGTCGCGCGAGAACGTCAAGGCCTTTGCCGGCGATCCCGACCAGCCGTTACTGCTCTCCCTTGAAAATTACGATCCCGAGAGTAAGAGCGCGTGCAAAACCGCCATCTTCGAGCGGCGGACACTGGAGCGCTATAAACCTGTAACCCATGTCGAGACGGCGGCGGAAGCGCTGGCGGTATCGCTCAATGAGACCGGCACGCTGCACTGGCCACGCATGGAGCAGGTGACGGGTCGCCCGGCCAAGGCGTTGCAGCGCGAACTGGGAAGCCTCGTCTATTGCAATCCGGAAGGCGGGCAATGGGAAACCGCCGACCGGTATCTGAGCGGCGATGTCCGCCGCAAGCTGGCGGTGGCCGCGGCGGCGGCCGGGATCGATCCGTCGTACGAGCGGAATGTCGAGGCGCTGAAGGCTGTGCAGCCCGCCGACCTGGAACCGGGCGATATCGAGGCCCGCCTCGGTTCCTCGTGGATTCCCGCCAGCGATGTCCGCGATTTCGTTGCCGGGTTGCTCGATACCGCTGCCCGCAACGTTCGCGTTGGTCACGCAGTTCCCATCGCGACCTGGACGGTCGAGATCGATGGCGGCGAGAAATTCAGCGTCGGCAACACGACGACGCACGGCACGGCGCGGTTTCGCGCGGCGGAGCTGGTCGAGCAGGCGCTGAACGGTCGCGTGCCGACCGCGTATGACGAGCGTGAGGACGGATCGCGGGTCATCAACCAGCAGGAGACTGTCGCCGCCCGTGAAAAACAGCAGCAGTTGAAGAATCGCTTCCGGGAGTGGATATGGGAAGACAGCGCGCGGGCGGCGCGGCTTGCACGCGTGTACAACGACCGCTTCAACAATCTGCGCCTGCGCAGTTTCGACGGTGCGCATCTCAGTCTTCCGGGCCTGAACCGCGAGTATCTGCGCGACGGGGATCTGTCCCGCCACCAGAAGGACGCCGTCTGGCGGATCATACAGAGCGGCAGCACGCTGCTGGCGCATGTCGTCGGGGCCGGGAAAACCTGGACCATGGCCGCAGCCGCTATGGAAATGCGGCGTCTCGGTCTGGCAAAAAAGCCGATGTTCGTCGTGCCCAATCATCTGGTCGAGCAGTGGGGTGCGGAGTTTCTGAAAGTTTATCCGCAGGCGCGGCTGTTCGTCGCCGGGCGGGAGCATTTTGCGGCGGGCAACCGTCAGCGCGCCATGGCCCGGATTGCGAGCGGCACCTATGACGCCGTGATCGTCTCGCACCGCTCGTTCGAGTTCCTGCCGGTATCGGACAAGCTGTTCAAACGTTTCGTCGAGGAACAGGTCGAAGAGCTGGAGGCGGCGATCCTCGAGGCCAAAGCGGATCGGGGCGACAATCGACGGCTGGTGAAGGAACTGGAAAAAGCCAAGAAGCGGTTTGTCGCCAAGCTCAAGGAGCGCGCCGACCGGGAGCGAAAGGACAATACGCTGACCTTCGAGGAACTGGGCGTGGACCAGATCTTTGTCGATGAGGCCGATCTGTACAAGAACCTGTTCTACACCACAAAAATGAATCGCATCGCGGGGCTGCCAAATTCCGAGAGCAACCGCGCGCTGGATATGTATATCAAGACGCGCTATCTCCGGGGCATCAGCGGCGGGCGGGGCGTGGTGTTCGCGACCGGCACGCCGATCTCGAACACGATGGCCGAGATGTACACGATGCTGCGCTATCTGGCCCCCGATCTTCTCAAGGAGCGCGGCGTGGCGCATTTCGATGCCTGGGCGGCCAATTTCGCCGAAGCGGTGACGGCCCTTGAGCTGGCACCCGATGGCGCGGGCTATCGGATGCACACCAGGTTTTCGAAGTTCGTCAATCTGCCCGAGCTGCTATCGATGTTCCGCAGCTTCGCCGACGTGCAGACCGCCGACATGCTGAACCTGCCGCGCCCGGCGTTGGCAGGCGGCAAGCCGCAGATTGCGGCGGCACCGGCCTCCGAACCGCTGAAAGCCTTTATCAAGACGCTGACGGAGCGTGCCGAACGGCTGCGCACGGCGCGGGTCGATCCGAGTATTGACAACATGCTGAAGATTACGGGCGACGGCCGCAAGGCCGCGCTCGATATGCGTCTGGTCGATCCCTTTGACCAGCCGGACGGCGAGACCAAGCTCATGCGCGCGGTGCAGTGCATAAAGAATGTCTGGGAGGAAACAAGCAGCACCCGCTCAACCCAGCTCGTGTTCTGCGATCTGTCGACGCCGGACCGCTCCACAGTGAATTCCGGGCGCTTCAATGTCTACGATGAAGTGCGCAGCCGGCTGATCGAAAGAGGCATCCCGCAAGCGGAGATCGCCTTCATTCACGACGCCGACAGCGATGCGGAAAAGAAGCTTTTGTTCGATGCGGTCAACGCGGGCAGGGTGCGTATCCTGATCGGTTCCACCGAAAAGATGGGGGCAGGGACGAACGTGCAGAAGCGGCTGGCCGCGCTGCATCACCTCGATGCGCCGTGGCGGCCCAGGGATATCGAGCAGCGCGAGGGGCGGATTCTGCGGCAGGGCAATACCAACGGCGAGGTGCGGATATTCCGCTATGTAACGGAAGGCTCGTTCGATGCCTATATG
>CATPAO010000157.1 GCA_955652025.1 Casimicrobiaceae bacterium | reverse complement strand
CCGCAGAGCTACAGCGACAATCCCTCGTTCGAAGTTCTGGTTGCGATTTTCGAGCCGCTGTACGAGGTCGACTATCTCGCCTCGCCGCCGAAGCTGTCCCCCGTCACCGCGACAGGGCCGATCGAGGTCACCGACGACGGCAAGACCTGGACAATGCACGTCAAGCCGGGGATCTTCTTCACCGACGATCCTGCGTTCAAGGGCAAGCCGCGCGAGCTCGTCGCGGAAGACTACGTCTATTCGTACAAGCGCTGGCTCGATCCGAACGGACGCCGTGGCGGCAGCCCGATCCTAACCGACCTGATCATCGGCGCGCGGCCCATCGTCGAGGCGGCGAAGAAGTCCGGCAAGATGAGCTTCGACACGCCGATCGAGGGCCTGCGCGCGCTCGATCGCTACACACTGCAGCTCCGCCTGAATGGCGTCGACTACCCGTCGATCCGCGACCTCATCGGCTTCGTCCCCGCGGCCGCGCGCGAGGTCGTCGAGGCGGCCGGCGGCGACATCCGCACGCGAGCGGTGGGCACCGGGCCGTTTAAGGTGCGCGAATGGAAGCGCGGCTCGCGCCTCGTGCTGGAGGCGAACCCGCACTATCGCGAAGTGAAGTTCCCGGAGAGCAGCGAGCGATCGAACGCGGCGCTCGTCGGCAGCATGAAAGGGAAGATGCTGCCGCAGATCGGCGTCGTCGAGATCAACTTCATCGAGGAGGAAATTACGCGCCTCCTCCAATTCGAGCAGGGCGGCCTCGACTATGTCGTGCTGCGCGGCGAAACCGCGACGCGTCTCCTCCAGGACGGCAAGCTCAAGCCCGAGTACGCAGCACGCGGCATCACGCGGCGCGTGTTTCCGGAGCCGTTTCTGTTCTCGGTCTATTTCAACACGGCCGATCCGGTCATCGGCGGCATGTCGAAGGAACGTGTCGCGCTTCGTCGTGCGATGGCACTTGGCTTCGATACCGATGAGCTGATTCGCGTCGTGCTGGCTGGCCAGGCGATTCCCGCGACGCAGATCGTGCCGCCCGGCGTGAGCGGCCACGATCCGGAATGGCCGGCGAAGTCGCTCTACGATCCCGCCACCGCGAAGGCGCTGCTCGACCGTTTCGGCTATGACAAGCGCGACACGGAGGGCTATCGCATGGCGCCGGATGGTTCGCGTCTCGCAATCACGATGTCGCTCCGTAGCGGAGGCATCACGCGCGAAGTGCAGACGTTGTGGAAGAAGAACATGGATGCGATCGGACTTCGCGCGGAGTATCGTGTCGCGCCGTTCCAGGAGGCGATTAAGGAGCTCGAAAAGGGCAAGTTCCAGATGTGGCAGGGCGGCTTCGGCGGCTCGCCGTCGGGCTACAACGAGCTCGCTCAGCTTCACAGCAGGCAGCCGCAGCGTGTCAACGTCGTGCAGTTCAAGAACGCGGAGTACGATCGCGCTGCGGAGCAGTTCCTGCGGAGCGCGACCGACGACGAGCAGATCGCGGCGGCGCGGACGATGTCCGAAATCGCGCGGACCTACATGCCCTTGATGCCCGTTTATTTCCGGCTCGAAAACAATTACGTCCAGCCGTGGCTCTTGGGTTTCAGCCCATTCGTCTTCACGAGCTACTGGAAATACCTGGACATCGATCTTGCCAAGCGGCGGTAGTCGACGGTTGCCCGGGAACGTCGCTAGACTTGCGATAGCCTCGCGATTACCGCGACGGTGGCCTCGGATATTGCACGATCTTCCCCGCCGCTCGCTCGAAGCGGTCGCGGCGCGACAGAAGCGCCTTCTGGCGCCCCGAAATGAGCGCGTAGTGCCGGAGCTCGACCAATCGGTCGTGGACCTCCGTACACGCGCGCTCGCACGTCACCCAAAGTGCCGCATCGACACGCCGCAGATCGAATGCTGCGGAATAGCTCCTTAGCGTTTTGTTGCCGCGCCGATCGAAGTATTCGTGGAAATACGACAGCGCGAGCTCGCGCAGGCTGCGGTAGACCGGATCGCGGTAGCGCAGCACCGCGCCGTTGGTCTTGGAGATCGCGCCCCACGCGCCGCGGCGGCGAAATAATGCGACGACATGGGGATAGTCGCTGTCGGCGCAATCCAAGTGCATGACGAGCGGAAGCTCGCCCTGAACCCATAGCGCGCAGGCGGCGACGAACGCGCCTTCGATACAATGAGCGCGACGCCATTGCAGTACTTTGCGCACCGAGTGGATGGTTTCGCCGCCGAGCTCGTGATTGGCGGGAATGGCGCTGACGAACGCCTGGATCTTCTGCGGTGTGGTGAGCCGCTCGAGCAGCGAGAATTCCCGCCGGGTCAGGCACAGGTCTTCGTGCCGGGCCGGCCGCGTTCGCGTCAGGCGGACCATGGAGTTGGCATCAGTACGTCCTGCAACCTGCAGCATAGGGTACATTGGAACGACCCTGCCATGTTCCTTCCGTGACCGAGGAGACGCCGCGAAATGCTCCCCGACCCAGGTATTCCCGTCATCTCGCACGCGATCCAGCTCGCCATCGCGCCGGTCTTTCTGCTGACAGGCATCGCCGCGCTGCTCGGCGTCATGGCAACTCGCCTGGCCCGCGTCATCGACCGCGCGCGCCAACTCGAGCACGATTGGCAGACGTTGGACACGAACGCACGTAACGCCGCGCGCGAAGAGATCGCCGACCTCGAGCGCCGGCGTCACCTGGCAAGTTGGTCGATCAATTTTTGCACCAGCGCGGCATTGCTCGTATGCCTTGTCATCGTTACCCTCTTCCTCGAGGAATTTTTTTCGGCGAATCTCAAATGGCTCGCCGGCGTGTTGTTCGTATGCGCGATGGTCGCGTTGATCGGCGGCCTGTTCTCCTTTCTGCGCGAAGTCTATCTGGCAACGAGCGTCGTGCGCTTCGACATCGCCAAATTCGACGATCAAGACGGCAGCTAGCGGTAGGTCTGATCTCGCCTTGCACTGAGCGCTGAATGCCCAAGTCCTACACGATGGGCGGACGAGGTACGGCCCCGCCCGGACCCGATCTCGGCGGCGCGCCCAAGTCGCTGCGCGAACGCCTCGGCGCACTGCGCAACCTGCCGCCCTTCCTGGCGCTGGTGTGGCAAACCAGCCGCACGCTGACCATTGCCGAAGGCGTGTTGCGCCTGGTGCGCGCGCTCTTGCCGGTGGTCACGCTCTACATCGGCAAGCTGATCATCGACGAGGTGGTGGGCTTGACGCGCGCGAATGTGCCGCCCGAAACGTTGCGGCAATGGATGGCGAGCGGTCTCCTCAACCGGATCGGACTCCTGCTCGTGATCGAGTTCGGCCTGGCGGTGCTGTCCGACGTATTGGGACGCACGGTCTCGCTCATCGATACGCTTTTGTCGGAGCAATTCTCGAACGTCACCAGCCTGCGCTTGATGGAACACGCCGCGACGCTGGATCTCGAAGACTTCGAGGACAGCGAGCTGCAGGATCGGCTCGAGCGGGCGCGGCGGCAGACGATGGGACGGAGCACGTTGCTCGCGCAGCTGTTCGGCCAGGCGCAGGACGTGGTCACGATCGTGAGCTTCGGCGCGACGCTGGTCGTCTACGCGCCGTGGCTGATCGTGCTCTTAGCACTCGCCCTGGTGCCGGCGTTCGTCGGCGAAGCGCATTTCAACGCGCAGAGCTATTCGCTCAATTACCTACGCGCGCCGGAGCGGCGCGAGCTCGATTACGTGCGCCAGACCGCCGCCAGCGTCGAGACGGCCAAGGAAGTGAAAGTCTTCGGGCTGAACGCGTTCCTGATCGAGCGCTATCGGCGCCTCGCCGCCGATTTCTACGCGGCGAACAAATCGCTCGCCATCCGCCGCGCCGGCTGGGGCAGCGTCCTCACCGCCGTCGGCACCGTCGGATATTACGTTGCCTACGCCTACATCGTGTGGCGCACGCTGCACGGCGATTTCACGATCGGCGATCTCACGTTCCTCGCCGGATCGTTTCGCCGTTTGCGCACGCTGCTGGAAAATTTGCTGATCGGATTCTCGCAAATGGCCGGCCAGGCGCTCT
>CATPAO010000156.1 GCA_955652025.1 Casimicrobiaceae bacterium | reverse complement strand
TGTCGTCCGCCCCCACGTACTCGGCACCCAACCGTCCGGGCATCTGGAAATCGACCTGCATGGTGCCGCATTGCCACGAGCGGCCGATCGAATCCTTGAGGTGATATTCGACCTTGGGCCCGTAGAACGCCCCTTCGCCGGGCAGCTCGGTCCATTGGACGCCGCATGCGCGGAGCGCGTCGCGCAACGCATGTTCCGCCCGGTCCCATGTCGCGTCGTCGCCGAGGCGTTTCTCGGGGCGCAACGCCAGCTTGATCGTGACGTCGGTGAAGCCGAAGTCGCGGTACACGTCGAGCGCCTGCTGGTTGAACGCCGTGCACTCGGGCTGAATCTGCTCCGGCGTGCAGAAAATGTGACCGTCGTCCTGTGTGAAGCCGCGCACGCGCAGGAGCCCATGCAGCGCGCCCGAGGGCTCGTTGCGATGGCATGCGCCGAACTCGCCGTAGCGGAGCGGCAGGTCGCGGTAGCTTCGGAGATCGGCGTTGAAAATGAGGACGTGGCCCGGACAGTTCATCGGCTTCACGGCGAAGTCGCGCTTCTCCGACTCGGTCATGAACATGTTGTCCTTGAAGTTCTCCCAGTGGCCCGACTTTTCCCACAGCGAGCGATCGAGAATCTGCGGCCCGCGCACTTCCTGGTAGCCGTAGTCCTGGTACGCGCGCCGCATGTACTGCTCGACCTGCTGCCAGATCGACCAGCCCTTCGGATGCCAGAACACCAGTCCCGGTGCGATGTCCTCCTGATGGAAAAGATCGAGCTGGCGGCCGAGGCGGCGGTGATCGCGCTTCTCGGCTTCGGCGAGCCGGTGTAGGTACGCGTCTTGGTCTTCCTTCTTCGCCCATGCGGTGCCGTAGATCCGTTGCAGCATCTCGTTCTTCGAGTCGCCGCGCCAGTAGGCTCCCGCCACTTTCATCAGCTTGAACACCTTGAGCTTGCCGGTCGACGGCACGTGCGGGCCGCGGCAAAGATCGGTGAACTTGCCTTCGGCGTAGAGCGAGATCGGCTCGTCCGACGGGATCGACGCGATGATCTCGGCCTTGTAGTGCTCGCCCATCGACTCGAAGAATTTCACCGCGTCGTCGCGTGGCATCAGCGCGCGGACGACCGGTTCGTCCTTTTTCGCGAGCTCGGCCATTTTTTGTTCGATGCCTTCCAGGTCTTCCGGCGTGAACGGCCGCTGGTAGGAAAAATCATAGTAGAAGCCGTCGTCGATCACCGGTCCGATCGTCACCTGCGCGGCGGGGAAGAGCTCCTTCACCGCGTACGCGAGCAAGTGCGCGGTCGAATGGCGCAGAACGTCGAGGCCCTCCGGATCGCGTTCGGTGACGATCGCGACCGACGCATCGTGGTCGATCACGTACGACGTGTCGACGAGCTTGCCGTCGACCTTGCCGGCGAGGGCTGCTTTGGCAAGGCCGGGTCCGATCGACAGCGCGACGTCGGCAACAGAGATCGGAGCGTCGAACTTTTTGACAGCGCCGTCGGGTAGTGAAATGGCAGGCATGGCGGACTCCTGAAAGCAAAAAAGTGCGGGCTAGCCGCACTTTTCGTCACCACCATACTGGACGATAACGCGTGCGAGCTTGGTCCCGGTTACAGGGCCTCCGTGCGCGTTCGCGGTGTCATAACCATTCCTTTCCGAATTCCGCCGTCGTGAGGGCTTTGGTCAATGGTAGGCGCGATTGGACTCGAACCAACGACCCCCACCATGTCAAGGTGGTGCTCTAACCAGCTGAGCTACGCGCCTGTAAGCGTTGAATTATACGTGAACCGCGGGCCGCGGCAAAACGCCCGTTGTCGCGGGTCCTCTATCCGACCGGCGTCTTGCGCTTGCGTTTGCCGAGATCCGACCGGCGCGCCGGAGGAATCCTGTCAATCAGCATCGCCGCGTCCTCCCCGAGCCAAGATTACACGCCGCGGGTCCGCACGAAAAGCCACAGCGCGCCAAGCAAGAGCGGCTGATGCAATAAGTAGATCACGAGCGTGTGGCGGCCCGCCCAAAGGAACCACGCCGGCATGGAGGCGAGCCGCGCCGTGGCGGCGCCGATACGCTCCTGCGCGTGCCCGAGCGCGACGCCGCACAACAGCACGCCGGCCCACGGGAACAGGGGCACGTAGTCCTCGGTCGTCGGTTTCGCTGTCATGAACCCGAGCCATCCAAATGCGCGGTTGTCGAACGCTGGATGCGACAAGCCCAAGCCCGCGACGATGACGAGAAGTCCGATCGCGAGCGCGGCGCGTGGCAATGGGACCAAAGGTCGCGCAAGGATCAGCGACACGGCGATCGCATGCAGCACGCCGAACCAGATGTAAGAGCGCGGAAAGAGCGCATAGCTGGCGCCGCTCACAGCGAGCGCACACAGCGCAATCATCGCAACATGGCGCCAGAACCTTACCGACTTGCGGCCCGTGCGATCGGCGAGCGTGAGGCTGACGCCGGCGATCAGCAGGAACGACGACAGGATCAACGTGCGCGCGCCGAGCCAGAACGGGTCATGCTCGAAATCGGCGCGGATCAGACCGAAGTAGCGCAAATCGAAGCAGAAGTGATACGCAATCATCGCGCAAAGCGCAATGCCTCGAAATGCATCGACGCCGGCGATGCGAGTCCGATCCTGCAGTGGGGATGCGGCCGCCGTTGCGCCGCCGGCCGTCTTCCCCGCCGGGCGCGATCGCGCTGCAACCTGCGTAGAACCCGAACGCTTGCGGCTGCCCCCGCTCATCGCGCGCCGACGCGCCATTGCAGACGAACGCCGCCGTTCGGATCGGGCGTCCCCAGCGCGGCGATGGCGCTTGCGATGGCCGGCGGCGCAGCGGGACCTGGCGCGATCGTAAGTCGAACCGTGGCGCCATCGGGCGCCAGGGCGATGTCGCCGTCGACTCGGGCCACACCGCCGGCGTTGGTCACGGAGCCCACAAGCTCACGGCCGCGCGGGACGAGATGTGCACTGACCGTGCCCAAATCCAGCACGGCGTCGTTCCACGCCAATCGCGCGCGCTCCCAGCGCACGTCGAGCGCGCCATCACCGCCGCCCGCGTCGTAGCGAAGCGCCGGCGCAGCGACGACGATGTCGCCTCCGAGCTCGACCGGCGTAGCGTCCGTCAACGTCCGTGGTGCGGCGGCGGCGGGGACCACGAGCGACAGGTCGCGCAGTTCGATCGCCGCTTCGCGCAGCGTGACGCTCCCATGTGGTCCGCCGCCGTCGGCGCGCAGCTCGAATTGGACCGCCACCGCACCGCGCAACAGCTCCGCCGGCGCAAGCGTCCATCCAACCGGGACGCGCCAGGCGCCGCGCGCATCGCTGAGATTGCCGCGACCGCGCCACAGCGTCCCCTCGGCATCCGAGATCCGCAGCCGGCCCGCCGTGGCTGCCGCGATTCTTCGATCCGCGAACGTCGCGGGCGCGAACGCCGCGAACGCGACGATGGCGACGATCAACACGAACAGAATGCTGGCGGCGCGGCGCAGCATCGCGGCAATCAGCGGGCGAGGACGAGCTCGGCGCGCACCGTCCCCGGTTCGACGCGGGGTGTCAGCGTCGCATCCACCGCACGCAATCCGTCGCTCGTTCGCAACGCCTCGAGCGCGCCGACCAAGGCGTCGAAGCGGGCCTCGGGCACCACGACGGTGACGCGATTGTCCTTGACGTCGAGCGCTCCGGCCGTACGCAGGCCGCGCTCCCCTAAGACCCGCGCGACACCGGTGCGTAGCTCCGCGCCACGGATCGGCGGCGTTTCGCGCGCAAGACCGGCGGATTCATCGGCGAGCGTCCGTGTCGCAGCCAGGACTTCATTCGCGCGCGACAACTCGAGCCGTGTCCGTTCGATGTCGGCTCGCATCGGTTGCCAGAGCAATCCCCATCCGACGCCGAGCGCGACAATCGCGGCACCTCCACTCGCCATGCGTCGCTCGCGCGGCGACGCGCGATCCCACGCCGCGGCAAGCGACGCCGGCAGGAATTCCTTGTGTCGCAGTGAGTTCATGGCGAGAGTGAGATACGCATCCGATAGCCGCCGCTCGTCTTCGCTTGCAGTGCACTCGCGCCGGCGTTGCGGAGCGCACGATCGAGCGCCGCCTGCGTCGCCGCATCGAGCGACGCGAATTCGATCGTCCACGCGCCGTCGGCGTACGTCGCCGATTTGAGTGCGCCGCTCGGCAACGCCGACAATGCCGGCGCCGCGCGCGCGAGAAGCGGCACCGCATCGGCGGGCGCCGCGAGTCCGGCGCGATGGCGAAGATCGGCGTGACGCTTCACCAGCGCGCGCACCGCGGCGTCCGATGATGTCGCGTCGGCAAGTTGCGCGTCCTGCGCCATGGCGATCTGGGCGCGCGAGGTCCGCCACAGGTCGAGCTTGAGCCACGCCCATTCCCCGATCGTCGCCGCGACATGCACGCCGAGCGCGAGCGCGCAGAGCAAAAGCGCGGGCCGGAAAAGGCGGGGCGTCCCACCGACGGGCACCGCGGGCGCGCGCGCAAATTCGCCGGCGAGCAAGTCGGGCGCCTCCGCAAACGCGTCCGGTGGTGCGGTGTCCCATTGCCAAGCATCGGCGCGGACAAACGGCAGGCCGACTTCACGTCTCCAGCCTGCAAGCGTCGTGTCGTCCGAGGGCAGCGCCACCGCGACGCTCGCGGGCGCCGCGTTCGTGCGCGCCGCCTGCGTGAGCGACGACGAAAGCTCGTCCGGCAACGTCGCGCTCGCCCCGGATGCCCCGACAGCGAAGGCGCTGCCGTCGGCGCGGCGAACGAATCCGCCCATTGCGCCCGACGCGTACCACGTCCATCCTGCGTTGACGGGCGCGAGTGTCGGCTCCGCGAGGACACGCGCGAACGCGGGTCGAAACGCCGCCAAGGCGGTCAGCACCGCGCGCGATGTGACGCTCGCAAGCACCGAGCCGTTTTTCTGTTGCGCGGAGACGCCGATGGCCGGCGCCTCGCCGGCCGAGGCAAGCTGGTCTTCGAGCGCGTACGCCGCTGCTGCGGCGACGCGCGGCGCGGGCAGCGGCGGAAGCGTCAGCGCGACGATGCGCACCAGTTCGGCGGCGAGCACCGCTTCGCGTACGTCGGCTGCCGGCCATTCGGCCGGAACGTTGCGGCCGCGCTGCACGCAAAGGCCGTCGTCATCGAACAGCGCCCACGCGTCGGCGCGCGCCGACGAGGGAGGCGCCGAAAGCAGAACGCGCAGCGTGGTCATTTCAGCTCGAAGAGACTTGGGCTCGGGAAGGACGGCGCAGTTTACCGGACGTCGCGTCACTCCAGCGTTTGCCAGACGACCGTCGGCCAGCCACCGCCGCCGCGCTTCAGCAGCGCGCGGGCGTTCGCCTGGCTCGTACCCTGCCGTGCGCGAACCGTCACCAGAAAGTACGAACTCTTGACGTCGTACGCCTGCTCTTGCTCGATTGAAGCGCCCTGCGGAAGCCGGTTGCGAAATTCGACCACGCTCGAATAGGGCTTTCGCGTGCGGTCCGCGATCATGCCAGCGAGCGCGGCATCGGGGAGTCCGGTGACCGCCGCGGCGAGAACGGCGGGCGGCGCCGTGTTGACGTTGAGCGGCGTGTAAGTGTTGGTGGGCAGCGCGGCGACGAACGGCGACAGCGCGCGCACCGTTTCGGGCGACATGCCGCGCACGAGCGCGAGCTCGGCCAGGCGCACGAGCGGCGCGTTGGCGGCGAGCATCGGACTCGGCTGCTGCGCGTACCACGCGTCCTCGGCGCGGGCGGGCAGCGTGACGCTGTCGGCGTGGATCCAGCCGGTGATCGCATCGAGGGCCGCCACCGGCAAGCCGAGACGCGCGAACAGGCGCTCGAAGCGAATGCGCTCCGTTCCCGGCGCATCCTTGCTCGCGAGATTATTAATGTTCAGAAAACCTTGCGCATCGACAATGCGGCCCTCGATCGATCCGTCCTCGATCGGCGTCGCCGGCAACGGCAACGCCCATGGCTCGCCGAGGTCATCGATCTGGGGACGGGTGCGCGAGTCCTCGAACAGGATCTGCCGCGCCCATTGCACGCCGGCCTGCGCGAGCGCCTGCGCCTGCACCTGATCGCGGCGCTGTGCGACCGACGCGAACCATTGCTGCTGATTCGCCGCGAGCGAAATGGCGACGGTCGCGGCCAGCGCGGCGATGAGCATCGCCACGATCAACGCTGCGCCGCGTTGGGAATGTCGCCTCATTGCAGCGCGATCCAGCGT
>CATPAO010000155.1 GCA_955652025.1 Casimicrobiaceae bacterium | reverse complement strand
TTCCCGAGCGCCTGATTGGCGCGCGCGCGAAGCTTGAGCGCCTGGACGCGGTCGGTCGTCGGCAGCGACGCACTCGCGAGCACACCATCGGATGCGGCCAGCGCACCGGCGGCGTCCCGCGCGGCGAGCCGAGATTCGATCGCGGCGAGAGACGACGCGCTCATTGGACACCCACGCTTGCGGCTGCCGCGAGCGCGTCGGGTGCTTTTTGCGCGAGCGCCTCCAAATACGCGGCTTCGAGGTTGTGCGTATGCGCTCGCGTGTCGGTCAACGCCGAATCGACCAAGCCGGCGCGGATGGCCGCCCGCACGTCGCGCAGGAACGCGGCATCGGTCGCGAGCCGCACCGCGATGTCGACGTATTCGCGTCCGCTGTGCGCGACGGTCTCTTGAACGCCGAGGTTCGCGAGAATCGAATAAGACGTCCGCTCGGCGTGGCGCCCGCCCACCAGCGTGACCACGGGAACTTCGGCGTCAAGCGCCTCCAGCGTGCCATTGACGCCGCCGTAAGGCATCGGATCGAGCACGAAGTCGATCATCGCGTAGCGCGCCTGATTTTCGGCATCGCCATCGCCTTGCGGCACGAACACGATTCGCGAAGCGTCGATGCCGCCCGCGCCGACCAGGCGCACGTACAACGGTGCGAGCGCAGGATTGAGCGGCGAAAACGCGATCTGCGCCTTCGGCACGCGCAGGAGCACCTCCCGCCACAGCGTGAGGCAGCGGCGCGAAAGCTTGAGCCCGCTGACGAACGCGCCGATGACGACAGCATCTGCCGCGAGGCCGAAGGTCTCGCGCCGAAGCGACCGGCCCTGCGCCGGCTCGATGTGCCGGTACGGGTAAACGCTGCCGTTCATCGGCAATAGCGACTCGATCTGGCTTCCCTGTGCTTCGGGCACGTCCGCGAACCGATCGGTCAGCTTGAAATCGATTGTGGAAAGGCCCAACGTCCCGGCGCTGGCCACGTGAGTGATCTGCACGCGCGCCGGCTTCAGCGCGAGAATTCCCGGCCGCGCTCCTTTGGTATGGGTCGAAAGGTCGATCAAGAGGTCGAGGTCCGCGGCGGCGATTCGTTCCGCGGCCGCGCGCTCCGGCAGGCCGGCGACCACCTCGAATCGATCGCCCAACGCCTCGAACTCGCGCGTCCAGTCGTCGCGCTCGTCGGACAAGGAATAAAAGAAAAGCTGAAACCGCGCCCGATCGTGGTGACGCACCGCCTGCCAGATCATCTTGCCCATCACGTGATTGCGCAAATCCGCTGACAAATAGCCCACACGCAGCTTTCCCGGCTGCCGTGCGCGACCCGGCAGCGGCTCGCCGTAGACGCGCCGCGCTGTTGCGTCGTAGCTGCGCGATAAGCGGTGCAACAGCTCGGGTTCAACATCGAAGTAAAGCAACAGGTAGAGGAGCTCTTCGAGCGAGTCGGCGAGATCGTGCGAATTGGGCGCTTGGAATCGCTCGCGCCGCAGTCCATCGAGATACTGTTCGACGCGCTCGAACTCGCCGTGGTATTGGCAGACTTCGAGCGCCTGCACGGCGAGCGGAAAGGCATTGCCGCAATGCGCCTCGAAGCGGCCGAAGTTCGCCCGCCAAAGATCGATGCGCCCGGTCGCGAACAAGAGCTCGCCCAGGTTCTTGTAGGCAGCCGCGCGACGCGGGTCACGCTCGATCACCTGCGAGAACGCGGCGATCGCCGCGTCGCGATTGCCCTGCTCGGTGAAGATTACGCCGAGATTGAAATCGGCGGCGACGAGATCGGAGCGAAATGCCAGCGCCCGTTGATAGGCGCGCGCAGCATCGGCCGACCGGCGCTGCATCTGTAACGCCACGCCGTGGTTGTAATGTGTCTCGCCGTCCAGCGGTTCGCGAACGAGCGCCATCTCGAACAGCGCCGCGGCACGTTCGCCATCCTGCGCGGACAGGGACGCCTTGCCGAGCGCGCGGAGCAGCGCCGGAGTCGGATCGTCGGTAAGCGCGGTCGCTTCCGCCGCCAGCGCGACCGCCGCCGCCGAGTCGTGTGCGTCGACGGCGGCCTGAATGGCGTCGACTCGTGCCTCCACATAGCGCGGCGCGGCAGCGAGGGCCGCCGCGAATTCCGCGCGCGCCGCCTCGCTCTCGCCATTGTCGCGCAAAACGGCACCGAGGAGATGACGCGCCGGCGCGAATTCGGGTTGCGCGTCGAGGACGCGTCGATACGCGGTGATCGCTCCGGCGCGATCGCCTTGGCGGTGCGCGGTCACCGCGGCCTCCCAAAGCGCGTACATCGCCACGGTGTCGGGCATCGCAGCATCACCCTCGGACAGCACCGACTGCATCGCGTGAAGCTCCGACGCGAGGGCCTCCGCGTTCGCGGCGATATGGTCGATCAACGGCGCGACATTCGGCGCGCGCAGCGTAGCGATCGTCATTCGCCGTCGCGCCGGTCGCCTCGCAAGGAGCGCTCCCGCCGGCGCGGTCAGACCCGCCAAGTCCACGATGACATCGGCGTCCCGCGCCGCGACGCGTCGGGCAGAGAGCTCACCGCCGATGATGGCGGACACGACGTCGAAGCGCGCAGCGGGTAACGCCTCCAATGCCGCGCGCGCTTCCGATGCTGCGCCGTCCGTCGCGTCCTCGAGGCTTGAAACCAGCGCGACCACACGCAGCCGCGGACCTCGCGTTCGCCGCGGCCAGGCGAGCGGCGGCCCCGCATGCTCTGCGCGCTCGCACAATGCCGCATAGTGCTGAGTGAGGCTGGCAACATGATCGGGCGACAACCCAAGGACGGCCAGCGTCGTGCGGCGTAGCGCATCATGATCGCGCGCCGCCCACGGCCGCGCGAGCACCGCGGCAAGCCATCGTTCAACATGCGCCGGCTCACCCCTGGCCGTGGCGAGACGCTCGACGACCAGCGCTATCAGCGTCACCGGCATCGCCGCGACGTTAGCCGCGTCGGGCGGAGTGCCGATGATGGCGTCGAGAACAGCGGCGGTGCCCGGGGAGTCCGCGGCCCGGTCGAGCGCGAGGGCGAGCGGGCCCGCGATCGACGCCGCGCCAAGCAAGTCGGGATTGGCGGTCACCAGATTCGCGATCGTATGGGCGGTCGCCACGTCGCTCGCCGTCGTCAACGCGGCGACGGCCGCGATCGCGCACGCCCGTGCGTCGGCGGGGTTTGCTGCGATCAGCCATTCGGCGACCTCTATCGCGCCGGAAAGATCGCCGGTGTCGATCAGCGCCTCGGCGAGCGCCTGCCGCGCAGCTAGAAGCGTCGGCGCGATTTGCGCCGCTTCACGCCAGGCAGCGATCGCCTCTGCCCGGCGTCCGAGCTGCCACAGCACCTCGCCCATATGGAAACGCGCGTCGACCGCATGCGAATCCTCGCGCACGGCGCGCCGAAAGCACAGCATCGCGTCGACGGGCCGGCGCTGCCATTGGTGGTTGCGCCCGCGCGCTAACCAATCGGCGGAAGCCTGCGCGGTCATGTCCGCAGGCGCGCCTTCAGCGCGTTCCTCAACGGTCGCGGCGTCATCCGAAACAGCACGCGACCGAACGGCGTATGGCGGAGCGTCAACGCGGCTTGCGCGGCGCGGGTGACGATTCCC
>CATPAO010000154.1 GCA_955652025.1 Casimicrobiaceae bacterium | reverse complement strand
GCACCGAACCGACCGACAGGTCGATCTGGCGCGCGACGATGATCAGCGCGATGGCCGCGGCAACGATGCCGACAACGGCCGTCTGCTGCGCGATTTTGTAGAGGTTCTCCGGCGTCAGGAAGTTGCCCGTGAACGCGTGGAAGACGAGCGCCATCACGACCAGCACGCCTGCCATGATCGAAAGGCGCAAGTCGAGTGCGCTGATTTGCAATCGATTCAACATGCGTCGAGCGGTACCGAACAGCGGTCGCCGCGGCGCGAGCACCGCGACGACCGTGTGCTTGCGCAGGTCTCGCGTTACTTGCAGGCGGCCGGCGCGGTAGCCGGCGCTACGCCCTTGCAGGCGGCTTCTTTGGTGATGTGACCGGCCTTGATCGGGACGTCGAGGTTGGCCTGCGTGACCGGAACGGCCTTCAGGAACATCGCGTTCATCGGGACCTTTTTCTCGCCTTCGGCCCACGTGACCGAACCGTCGACCTTCTTGCCGGTGGCGAGCAACACCGCCGCGGTCGCGGCTTCGCGGCCGAGGTCGCGCGAGTCCTTCCACACCGACACCGTCTGGGTGCCCAGCGCCACGCGGTTCAGGGCGGCGATGTCACCGTCCTGGCCCGACACCGGCACCCCCTTAAGGCCACGCGCCGACAGGGCCGCCACCACCCCGCCGGCCATGCCGTCGTTCGAAGCCACGACGACGTCGACCTTGTTCGAGTTCTTGGTCAGGATCTGCTCCATGTTCTTCTGTGCGACCTCGGGCTTCCAGCCCTCCGTGTATTCCTCGCCGACGATCTTGATATCGCCCCTCTTGATGCCGTCGGCCAGCACTTCCTGTTGGCCCGAGCGCAGGAAGTCGGCGTTCGGGTCGGTAGGCGAACCCTTGATCATCACGTAGTTGCCCTTCGGCCTGGCCGCCAGCACAGCACGCGCTTGCATGCGGCCGACTTCCTTGTTGTCGAAGGTGATGTAGAACACGCCCGGCTGCTCGATCAGGCGGTCATAGGCGACGACCGGGATGTTCTTCACCTTTGCCTTGGTCAGCGCGGGAAGGATCGCGTCCTTGTCCATGGCCAGGATGATCAGTACCTTGGCGCCTTTGGCGATCAGGCCATCGATGTCGGCCAATTGCTTCTCGGGCGAGCCGCCGGCGTCGGCGCTTACGTAACTGCCGCCGATCTTGGCGAGTTGGCCCTTGATGGCCGCCTCGTCGGTCTTCCAGCGCTCTTCCTGGAAGTTGGACCAGCTCACGCCCACAATGGTCTGCGCCAGCGCGATGGTGCCGTACGCGTAGAGGAATACGCCGGCGACGATCTGCTGCTTCAAGTTCATGCTGCCTCCTGTCGAAAGAACAAATCTGTTCCGGCGCCTTGGCCGGCCGCACCGGCCTGCAACAGATGTCATAGCGGGGCGTTGCCCTGCACCCTCGCTCTCGAAACCTTAGTGCGACACCGACGCGATGTTTTGCGCCGACTCGTCCAGCGGCCGCAGCATCCGGTTGATTGCCGGGTTAGACCCCAGTGCATTGACGTGTCCCTGAGTCTTCATTCTTTGGAGGCAGCAACCTTGGCGAAGAACTCATAGATGGCGGTGTCACCCATGTTTCGAGCATCCGCTAGTTCGCCGGCGCGAGTGGCGTACATGACCTTCCCAGCTGGAGAGAGCATGACAACGGCGGGAATGCCGTTCTTCAGCGGCAAGCCGTAAGACTCTGCGATGTCAACGTTTCTATCGAATTTGCCGACGTTGACCTTAACGACTTTGAAGCTCGTTTGAACGAGCGGTGCGCTGGCACCGCTCTTGAACGCCATATCGAGAACCTTGCAGTCCCCGCACCAGTTGGCGCCGAAGACCACAAGTACAGGTTCCTTGGCGCGCTGGGCCTGGACGAGGGTGGATTGGATCTCGGCCTTGGCGTCAGCCGCCTCGTCATAGGCCGGCGTGGCTGCACTTGCGTGCATGGCGGTGAACAGTATGGCTATTGCAACCAATGTACGCATGGCAGTTGGTTTGTTGTGGGGTCTAAAGTGATGTGTGGCGCGAATTCGCCGCGTGAGAACGGGGCGCTTGCGCCGTATTAGAGGCTCGAACGGGTCCGGCAGAAGATCTTGGTCAGATATTATCCTACCGTGAACGGATGCCGGCGGACAAAGATCGGAGTAGCCTTAGCTGCTTGCCTACGCTCCGCGAAATTGTGGCGAAAGGCATAGATCGTCATCCCGACGCTATCACCCGGGAGTTCGCCATGCCTCATCGTTCGGTCAGGGATGTGATCGCGAACCAGAAGCCGTTCACTACGCCCGGCAACACTACGATCGCCGCTGCAGCGCGGCTCATGAAGAAGCACAGCGTTGGTGCGCTGATGATCGTCGAGGATGGCCATCTCGCCGGCATCTTCACCGAGCGCGATGCGGTGTTCCGCGTGCTCGCAGAGTCGCGCGACCCCAGGAAGACCCACGTTGCTGACGTCATGACGACGAAGCCGAAGACAATTGGTCCCGACAAGGCCGTCGGGCACGCCCTACTGATGATGTATGAAGGCGGATTCCGTCACGTGCCTGTCATCGAGCACGGCAGGCCACTCGGCATGATCTCGGCCCGCGATGCGCTCGGCCCCGAACTGCAGCAGTTTGAAGGCGAGCTCATGCAACGCGAACACATCGGCGAGGTGATGCGTTAACGGTGACGTTTTTTGCGTGCGCACAGCGATGGTCGAAAGGTGGTCAGCGTGCGACCTGACACCCAATTTAGTCCGAACTGAAGCTTGAGTCCGCGGTTAAATATACCTTTACCAACTACTACACGGAGGTCACCCATGAAGCGCCTGCGCTTTTCGGTTATTGCCGCGTTCGCGGCGTTGAGCCTGCTCCCACCGCCGACGGCGGCATGGATCCGCAGCCCCGCCACGACTTTTGCTACGCTACCCGCGGGCGCAACACCGCCGGAGGGCCTTACCGTAGATAACAGCGGCAATGTCTATGTCACCACCTTCGGCTTCCCCGCATCTGGAGCAACCAGCGCTCCTGGGCAACTGATTGTCTTCGATCACTCGGGCAACCTGATTCGGCAGGTCGCAATCGCTGGTGCCAGTCCGCACTTGCTGGGCCTCGCGTTCCATCCGGCCACACACGATCTGCTGGTGCTTGATTTCGGTGCTGGCAAGGTGCTTAGAGTCGATCCAATCAGCGGCGCATCCAGCGTATTTTCCGACATAGGCGGGGGATCAGGCCTGAATGCGCTGACGTTCGATAGCGTTGGCAATGTGTACATCTCCGATTCGTTTAACGGGACGATCTGGCGCACCGGTTCGGCCGGTGGAGTCGCAAAGGCGTGGCTTACCAATCCGCTGCTAGCGACTACGGGCGTGCCCCCGTTCGGCGCGAACGGCGTTGCATTCAACCGTTCGGGCACTGCCTTGCTGGTCGCCAATACCGGCAACGACGCGGTGATCAAGGTTCCAGTCGTCAGCAACGGCGATGCGGGGACGCCAACGGTACTGGCGTACAGCGTCAACGGCGCGGACGGACTCATTATCGACGAGAATGACAACATCTGGGTGGTCGCCAATCAATCCGATGAAATTGTGGTGCTCGATCCCTCTGGAAGGGTGATCGCCAAGCTCGGGGACTTCGGCGGTATCGACAATCAGGGAGCAGCGCTGGGGTTGCTGTTCCCGGCGAGTCTTGCATTCAACGGTGAGTCTTTGCTCGTGACCAACCTCGCGCTCGACTTACGGCTGTTCGGTCTGCCAACAATCGACTCGCAATGGGCGGCGCAGGTCACCCGCTACACGGTCAGCAAGATTAATCGGCACCTGCCGCCAATTCGTGGGGATTGAGCGCGGCATTTCCGGGAGACCAGATCGGAGACAGCACGCCGGCTGAAATGCAGGTGTTCGTTGCGCAGGTATTGTCAACTTGCGGTCGGAATCGACGCGAAAGGCGAACGAGACTGAAACGACGCCCTCGGCATGGAGCGTTATCTCGACCGGCAGCTTCACCCGCGAGGCGATGCGCTTCCCGCGACCGTGCAATCCAAGATCGCCGGATTCTTCATTTCGCTGGACCAACTCGTGCTCGGACTCGAAGAGCAACGCAAGGCCGCTGACGCGATCGCCAACGGTGACGACAAGAAGGCTGCGCAGCAGGCCAATCAGCAGGCGTTGACGAAGGTCTCGAACGAAGCCGCCGCGCGGTCGCTGGTCCGTGATCTCTATTCACCCAATCAGCTGCAAGAACAGATGACGTGGTTCTGGACGAACCACTTCAACGTGTTCCTGCAAGAACAACCTGCGCGCGATGATCGGGGATTTCGAGGACCACGCGATTTGCCCGCATGCCCTCGGCCGTTTTCGCGACCTGCTCGTAGCAACCATGCGGCATCCGGCGATGCTGCGATACCTCGACAATGAGCATAACGCTGCGGGACACATCAACGAGAACTACACCCGCGAGCTGCTGGAGCTACACACGCTCGGTGTCGATGGCGGCTACAACCAAAGGGATGTGCAGGAGCTGGCGCGGGTGTCGACGGGCCTCGGCGTCAATACGACCGGCAAGACACCCCCAGTTAAGCCTGCGCAAGCGCAGTACGTGCGCGACGGGTTGTTCGAGTTCAATCCGAATCGACACGACTACGCTGACAAACAGTTGCTCGGCAGAACCGTTCACGGGCGCGGACTGGCGGAGATCGACGAAGTCGCCGATTTGCTCGCCAAGCATCCTGCGACAGCTCGCTTCGTAAGCCGCAAGCTCGCTGCGTATTTCATCGCGGACGACCCCTCTGAGGCGCTCGTGGAGCGCATGGCGCGGACGTTCCGACAAAGCGATGGTGACATCGCTGCCACGCTCGCCCTCGCCGGAGTTCACGGCCTCGCTCGGACACAAGTTCAAGGATCCGATTCACTACGCGGTTTCCGCGGTGCGCCTTGCCTACGGCGACAAGCCGGTTGACACGCCGGCATGCACTGGTGCCGCGCGACGCAGCCGAGGAGTTTTTCAAGCTCGCTCTTGAGTGCGGCGTCGACGTTGGCTACGCGAGGATAGTCCGAGACGCCGTCATGCGCGTTCGAACCACCTAACAGCAGAAGCCGCCCGACCAGCAAGCGATAAGGGTGAATCGTGCAGCGCGAACCTAAGGTGCATCACTATGTCCCGCGGTCCCTGCTGCACTACTTCAGTGTCGGCGCCGCGGGAGGCTTCATCTACGGGCTCGACAAGCGCACTGGCGAATCATTCAGGCTTTCGCTTCGGAACGCGGGGTCACAGAACGCGTTCAACGAGCTTGAGACCGAAGCGGGCATCCGGAATTTCGAGCCAATCTTCAAGAAAGTCGACGACCGTCTGGCGATCCTCTTGCGACAAATCCATCTGGATCGGAACCTCGCGTTGCTCACGCCTGATGACCGCAGCGATTGGGCGGACATGGTCGCTGTGCAACTGGTCCGTACGCCGCTAGTTCGGACGACCATACCGAGGGTGGCAACTGATCTCTTGGCCGCTGTCGCCGGGGGCCTCGGCGCCTCCGTGGATATCCCGATACCCACCGACAACGATGGCTCGGGCTTCAGCGGTTCAACTCTTCTTGGAGCGCAATAGATTTCGCGCCGCTCTCGAGAAGAAGGACCTGGCACTCTTCGAGGCCGTCGGGAGCGCGCGCTTCTTGATCTCAGACCACCCTGTTGTGCGTGAGAGCTCGGTGCCTTACGGCGAAACCGGGCTGAACTCGCCGGGCGTCACGGTCTACCTTCCACTGGGCCCGGATCTCGTGTTGGGACTGCTGTGCAAGAGCATTCAGTTCCAGCTCAATTCGCGGCCAATCGAACGACTGTCATTGCCGTCGGAGGTCGAGCAATGGCTCGTCGCACTGAGGGAGGGCCTTCGAACTGGACACCCTATCGGCTGCGGCGATGAGTTCATCGCCAAGTTCAACCGGCTTCAAGTCGTGGGCAGCTCGCGTTTCCTCTACGGTCCAGAGGACACATTCGGCGAGGCGCGACAGACGTTGGAACGACGCCCTGAGGTGCGCGATGTGAAGTCGCTCATCAAGGTAGGGCGGATTGGCCGCGGGCCAGGACCCTCCGCTCGCATGCCCGACGGGAAGTGGCTGCTCCTCTTCGGGCAGCGCAGTCACTACACGATCGAGATCGCGGAATGGTCTGAGGATCAGGAGGCCTTCGAGGCGCACATACGTGACGACGCAGCCCTGCGCGACGCGCTCGGCGACGCGCCGTTCACGGAGATGCAACTCTACGTCGACAAGCAGCAACGCGAAATGAAGCGACAGGTCCGCGTCGATGTCCTTGATCCAGGACCCCCGATGCGGATCCAGGTGCGTCATTCGGACCCTGCGCTCGACGCGCTCGATGCGGCGATTCGCAAGCGCAACGAACCTCGTGCAGTCTGAACGCCTCACCTTCGTGGGGGCCGTTCGCTCTTGCCGACTGCGTAGAACGGGCTAGGAGCGATTCCTTGGGGATTGTTTTCGGAATTGGGGTAACCGGCTCTTAGGCCGGTTTTTCATTATTGGATATTCAAAATCATGAATCGGTTTTTGGAACAAAGCCAATCGGGTTCGGCTCGTCTTCCGCATAGCGAAAAATCATCACAACGCTGCAATGTGGT
>CATPAO010000153.1 GCA_955652025.1 Casimicrobiaceae bacterium | reverse complement strand
CCAGGCAGCGGCAGATAATCGTCGACCAGAAACGCGCGCGTGTCGACGTCGGCCCACGTCACGACTTTGGCGTCGCTGACGATGAACGGCTCGATCGTGAAACCGCCGCGCGCGACTTCGAGCGCACCGTCCTCGGACAAGAGCGCCGTCTCGCTCCCGCCATCGACGCCGACGACCGTCCAGCACGGTTGCTCGCCGGAAAATCCGCGCGGAAAGTAGCCGCGCGGCGAATCGCGCGCGACGGCCTCGAAGAACGCGTTCGGCGATGCGCCGAAGGGGAGCTCCTTGATCTCGAGCTCGGCAAGGCCATAGGATTTTGCCGGTCCCTCATGCAACGCAAGACGCAGGTAGCGTGTCTCCGCTTCCGGCAACGCCACTGCATCGAGTCCGCCGTTGCCGGCCTCCACGCTGCGCATCGTTTCCCAGCGCACACCGTCGTCGGAAAACTGCACGTCGTAGCGCGAGGCAAACGCGCGATCCCTCCAGCGCAGGATCAATCCGCCGAATTCGCGCGGCCGCCCGAAGTCGACGACGAACGTCTGCTCGGCACCGGCGGCCGGGTCGCTTCGCCACGCCGTCGCGTCGTTGCCGTCGATCGCGGACTCGGGCGCGGCGCCGGGCAGCGACGAGGACGCGCGCACGACAAGTGGAGGGAGCACGGCCGGTACCGGCGGCAACGGACGAAGCTCGAGTTGGCTGAAATAAACCGCGCCTTTGCCGCCACCCCGTCCTGCCGACACGACAAACTCGACGGTGGCAAAATGCCGCAGCGTACGATCGCGCGTCGGTCCCCACGCGAATTCGATCTGCCGTTTTTTGATCCGAACGCGTTGCCAGTCGTGCGGAAACTCGAAATTGCGACGACTGAACCACCACACGTTGTCGCCGCTCTCGTCGACCAGCTTGAACTGCAAGTCGTTGACCGGCGCATCGGCGCGAACGTAGAACGAGATTTCGTAGTTCTCGGGGACGTCCACCGCCAGCGCGCGCCGCGCGATCGCGTAACCGGCGGTTCCCGCGAGATCGAAGTCCATGCGAAGCGCGGGCCCTCGCGGCCCCGTCGCAGGGCGAACGGAGGCACTCACGTCATCCGACATTACCGATTGCCACGCTGCGAGGTCGGCGAAATCGTCCAGCGTATCGGCCACCGCATCGGCCGCCCGCGCCGGAAGCGGTAGCGCCCATGCGACGATGACCCACAACACGACGGCCGAGGCGTCGCGCGCCGCGCCACGCGCAGCGCTCATCCGACGCGAAGCGCTTGTGATCATCCCTTGACGCTTCCCACCGTGAGGCCCTCGAGGTAGTAGCGCTGCAGCGCGATGAACACGAGCAATACCGGCAACGTCGTGAGCACGGAACCCGCCATCATCAGCTCGTTGTCCTGCACGTGTTCACGCGAGAGGCTCGCGAGCGCCACCGGCAGCGTGTACAGGTCCCGGTCGGTCAGCACGATCAACGGCCACATGAAGTCGTTCCAGGTGCCGAGGAGCGTGAACACCGCGAGCGTCACGATGATCGGTTTCAAGACCGGCACGACGATCGACCGGAAAATGCGGAACTCGCTCGCGCCGTCGATACGCGCGGCTTCGATGAGCTCGTCCGGAATCGACTGCGCGTATTGCCGCACGAGGAAGATGCCGAAGATGCTTGCCATGCCGGGTACGATCACGCCGCCGTACGTGTTCACGAGGCCCATCTGCTTCAGCATGAGGAAGAGCGGCACCATCGCCACTTGTCCCGGCACGACCAATGCACCGAGCAGCAGCTTGAACAGGCGATCGCGACCGAGAAAGCGCAACTTCGCGAACGCGTAACCCGCCGCCACGTTGAAAAGCAACGAAAGCAGCGTGGCGGTTATCGCGAGGAGCACGCTGTTCACGAGGTACCGGCCCATTCCTGCGTGCGCGAAGAGCTCGCGATAGTTCGCCCAAGTGGCGTGACCGGGCAGGAGCGGCGGCGGATAGGTGCTGGCCTCGCCGGGTGACATCAGCGATGCCGCGACCATCCACAGCAACGGGAAAAGCGTGATCGCCGCGATCCCGAGCAACAGCCCGTTGACGATCCACTCCGCCAAGTTGCGATTCATTGCGCGTAACTCCGCCGCGCCATGCGGAGCAGCGCCGCCGTGACACCGAACACGAAGAGGAACAGCACAAAAGCCACGGCGGAAGCCGACCCCAGGTTCCACCACTTGAAGCCTTCCTCGTACATGAAGTAGAGGACGCTCACCGTGCTTTGCAGCGGACCGCCCTGCGTCATCACGTACGGCTCGGCGAAAAGCTGGAAGTAGCCGGCGACGGTCAGGATGCTCACCATGACGAGCATGGGCGACAGCATCGGCAGCGTGACGTGGAAAAATTGCCGGGTGTACGAGGCGCCGTCGATGCGTGCGGCCTCGTAGAGCTCTTCCGGGATCGCCTGCAAGCCGGCAAGCAGGATGATCATGTTGTAGCCGAAATTCTTCCACACCGCGAACACGATGATGGCGGGCATCGCCCAATGCGGATCGCCCAGCCAATCGACGGGGTCGATGCCGACATTGCCGAGCGCAAAGTTCAGCAATCCATAACGCGTATTGAAGAGATAGCGCCAGATGACCGCGACGGCGACCAGCGTCGTCACCACAGGCGCGAACAGCGCGGTGCGAAAGAAGCCCTTGAATCGCGCGAGCCGGGAATGCAGCAGCAACGCCGTCCCGAGCGATGCGCCGATCGACAGCGGCACGCCGACGACCACGAAGTACAGCGTGTTGCCGAGCGCCTGCCAGAAGAGTGGCGCCTCGAGCAGCCGGACATAGTTCCGCAATCCGACAAAGCGCAGGTTGCCAAGATCGGCCAGCGCGTAGATGTCGAAATCGGTCAGGCTCATCACCAATGCCGCTAGCACGGGCAGGAAGAAGAACACGCCGATGACGAGCAACGCCGGCGCGGCGAACCACCACGCGGCACGCCGACGTTTCAACCGGCCCCTCCGCGGGGGAGCAGCGAGCGGCGCTTTTCGAGAATCCTGTCGGCGCGTTCATCGAGCTCCGCGGCCGCTTGATCGACGGTCAGCTCGCCATGCACGAGATGCTCGGCGACGATGCGGATCTCGGTCGCGATGCGTTCCCACTCGGGCACCTTGGGCGCCGGCTTGACGCGCTCGAGCTGGTCGCGAAACGCGCGCGCATACACGTCGCCGGCAAGACTGCCCTCGGTCCACGCGCTCCGGCGGGGCGGAAGATCGCCGGAGAGTTCATGCAAGCGCCGCTCAATCGCAGGCTGCGAGAGATATTCGATCAACTGCCACGCCGCGGCTTTGTGGCGCGAGCTTCGGAACACGACCAGGCTCGACCCCCCGGCAATCGACGCGCCGGGGCCGTCCGGTCCGGGAAGCGGCGCGGTCATCCAGGTTCCCTGCTTGTCGGGTGGCAGCCGGCGTTTGAATTCTGCGATGTTCCACGGGCCGGAGACGTAGAAAGAGAAATAGCCGCGTCCGAATTCGTTCCACACGTTGGAGATATCGGCGTTGGTCTGCGGCGGCGCGAAGCCGCGCCGGAAGATATCGACATAGAACCGCAACGTGCGGCGAAAGCCTTCGCTCCGGAAGTTGCCCCATCGCCCGTCGCCGCGCAATAGCGGATCGGCCTGCTGCAGCGCAAGCGCCACCAGCGGCTCGAACTCGTTGACCGGCAGGAGGATCGCATAACGATCGGGACCGACATGCTCCTTGACGGCCGCGAGCATCCGCGTCCACTCCGGCCACGACCGCGGCGGCGCCGCGAAGCCCGCCTGCGCGAGCAGGTCCTGCCGGTAGAACAACAGGCGCGTGTCCACGTACCAAGGCACGCCATAGAGCTTGCCGCCGACATTGTTGGTGTCCCAGATGCCGGCGAAATAGTCGGCCGGGTCGATGATCGAGGAGTGCGCGACGTTCGCGTCAAGCGGTTCGAGCGCTTTGAGCGCCGCGAATTCCGGAATCCAGGTGTTTCCAAGCTGGCAGACGTCGGGCGTGGCGTCGCCCGCAAATGCAGTGAGGAGCTTTTCGTGCGCCGCGGTCCACGGCAACTGCTGCGCCAGGACCCGGATGCCCGGATGCGTGCGCTCGAACTCGGGAAGGAGCTCGGCCACGAGCTCGCCCTCGCGGCCCATCGCCCAAAGCCGAACCACCGTATCGCCCGAGGGCGCGCTGCATCCCGTCGCGAACGACAGCCCGACGCAACCGAGTAGCGCCGCCCGGCGCAGCAACTTATCCGCTCACCGCGACGCCGACAGCCATCCGCCCGTGAACCCGGCCCGATCCAACCCACGGCGCAGATACGCGTTCTTGTGCATCACGCTCCAGATCATGCCGCTCCGATAGTTCTCGATCATCGCGAGGATGGCGCCTTGGTCGATGCCGATGTAATCGCCGGCCACCCAGCCGAACCCCGGAATGCGACGGCCATGCTGAAGCGGGACGTCGAAGTCGAAGGTCGGATTGAACGCGTCGAGGAAGCCATAGTCGGCGTAGATGTACTTGCCGAACCGCTTGTGCATGTCGAGCACCGCCGGAATCGCCAATTCCGGCGCAAGGGGAATGGACGCCGCGGCAGCCGTCGGCGCCAGCGTGCAATCGTCGTGCGATTCCGTCCCCCGCGCCGTGTACGTTCGATACTGCCGCTTCCCGTTGGCGTTTTCAAGCTCGATATCGGCCGGACCGTCACTGGCGGTGATGCCCCAGACCGTGGCGCCGTAATCCTTGCAGCGCAGCGGATTGGCCATCGCATAGGTCCGTTGCGCGTAGATCGCGCGGCGGCTGTTCTCGAAGTAATCGAGACCGCGACGGCGCATGTACGCGTCCTGGATCTCGCGGAAATCCATCCACACGTGCGTGTATTGGTGGCCGAAAAGCGGCGAGAAGTTCAGGAATTGCTGGCCGTTCGACATGCGCCAGCTGACGTCGTAAGTGCTCGTCCACTCGGTCCAGGCTTCGGGGGCGACCGCGAAGGTCGGCGAGCCCAAGGCCAGGACGTAGATCATCATCGCCTCGTTGTAGCCGCGCCAATCGTAGTCGAGAAAACCGTCTTCGGGCGACCAGCCATGGCTGATGGCGGGCGCCTTCGGCTGTGCCCAGCGCCAGTCGACACGGCGATAGATTTCATCGACGAGGCGGCGAATTTCGACTTCTTCCGGGTTCGGCCGATCGAAATAGGACTGGCAGAAAAGGGCGCCGGCAAGGAGGATCGCGGTGTCGACGGTGGACAGCTCGCTGGTTCCGCTTCGCATCCCCGTCTTCATGTCCAGGAAGTGATAGAAGAAACCCTTGTAGCCGGCGACGCCGTCCACTTGCGGTCCCTGTGGGGCGTTCCGCAGGAATCGCAGCGTTGCCAGCACGCGGCCCCGCGCCTGCTTCCGCGTGATGTAGCGTCGCTCGACGGCGATCGGGTACGTCGTCAGTCCGAAGCCCACGGCGGCGATGCTTGCGGCGGACGGGGACGGATAGCGATCGGGGACGAGCCCGTTCTTGGGATTCCCGGTGTCCCAGAAATAGCGAAACGTGCGCTCCTCGAGATCGATCAGGAACGGGTCGACCAACGGACTCGTCTGCCGCGCCGGCGGGATCTGGAACACCGGCCAGAGCGCTTCCACCGTGCGCGGATACGCGGCGATCAACACCAGCCCGATGAAGCCGGCCGTCAGGGCCACGAGAATTCTGAGGCGTCGCTTGAACATGGATAACAGCTACTCGCATCGAACGCCGCGCAAACACGGAAGCGGTCGCCCCAGCGCGAGATGAGGCGGCCGGCTTTGGCCCTCGGGGCCGCGGGTTGTTATTAGGGCTAAAACACATCCTAGCGGGAAGGTGCGTGCCCAAGCGGGGGGCAAATCGCCCACGTCAAACTCGCTTGGCGCTTCCTACCGAAAACGAAGCAATAAACAAGCCGGATACGCCGCAGCTGGCGGCTTACCCTTCTTGGCTTATAAGGCAAAAAATGGAATCGCGGGGAGCCGGCCAGCGCGTATAGCTAACCGTTCGATACCTTCGGCGGCGTTCCCCTGAGACGTTCAACGCTTCGCCACCGAAATCCGTGCGATTGGACCACCTGCTTCCAACGACCGTACAACTCTAACACGCGACACTTTGCCCGGGCCGAGTCTATCGAACGAGCGCGGTCGGACGGGCGCCTTACATCTACGATCGAGTCGCCGCAATGGGCGCGGTTCCTTGCCAAAAACCCTTGCTGCGATTTCTTAGTACGGCCCTGGACGAGGGTGTCCTCATCGAAGTCGAAGATACGCTACGCGGCGCCGCAATTACGCATTATCTTTACCGATTTTGCCAAATTGCGTGGTTTGGAGCGCCGGCCGCTCGCGCTGCCCGCTCAACGCCGGCCCTGCCGGCATTAGCCGACGCAGCAAGCCGTGGGGATACGCCCTGCCACCGATTATTCGACCGTGACGGATTTTGCCAAGTTACGCGGCTTGTCCACATCCGTCCCGCGAATCACCGCCGTGTGGTACGCGAGGAGCTGCAGCGGAACGACGTGCACGATCGGCGACAGCAGACCCCGATGCTCGGACATGCGCAGCACGTGGACGCCGTCGCCGGCGCCGAGCTGACTGTCGAGATCGGCCAGCACGTAAAGCTCGCCGCCGCGCGCGCGGACTTCCTGCAGATTCGACTTCAGTTTTTCGAGCAACGCGTCGTTCGGCGCGATCGCGACGACCGGCATTTCGGCATCGACCAGCGCGAGCGGTCCGTGCTTCAGCTCACCGGCGGGATACGCCTCGGCATGAATGTAGGAGATTTCCTTGAGCTTCAATGCGCCCTCGAGCGCAATCGGATAGTGCAGGCCGCGGCCGAGGAACAACGCATGCTGTTTGCGCGCGAACGCCTCGGCCCACGCCATGACGTGCGGCTCGAGTGCCAACGCGCCGCGGATCGCCGCCGGCAGATGGCGTAGCGCTTTCAGAAATTTCGACTCCTCGTCGGGCGGAAGTCGTCCGCGCAATTTCGCGAGCGTCAAGGCGAGCAGGAACAGCGCCACCAACTGCGTCGTGAACGCCTTGGTCGACGCGACGCCGACTTCGGTCCCTGCGCGGGTGAGAAACACGAGCTCCGCCTGCCGAACCATCGAGCTCGTCGCCACGTTGCAGATCGTGAGCGTGTATTTGTGGCCGAGCGACTTCGCGTGCTTCAACGCCGCCAAGGTGTCGGCGGTCTCGCCCGATTGCGACACGACAACGGTGAGCTCGTCTTCGCGCGGCACGCTGTCGCGATACCGATATTCGCTCGCGATCTCGACCGTGCACGGTATTTTTGCCAGGGTCTCGATCCATTGTTTCGCGACCAGGCTGGAGTAGTAACTGGTACCGCAGGCGAGGATCAATACGGCGTTGACCTGCGGCAGAATTTCCGCCGCCTTGGCGCCGAACAGCGCCGGCTCGATCGTGTCGACGGCGTCGAGCGTATCGGCGATCGCGCGCGGCTGCTCGAAGATTTCCTTCTGCATGAAGTGGCGGTACGGCCCCAATTCCACTGCATCGCCGCTGCCGGTCACTTCGACGATACCGCGCACGACACGTTGGCCGCTCGCGTCGTAGATCGCATACGACTCCCGCCGCACGTCGGCGACGTCGCCTTCCTCCAAGTACGCGACCTGTCGTGTCACCGGCAGCAACGCGGCGGCGTCGGAGGCGAGAAAATGATCGTCGGCGCCGATGCCGACGACCAGCGGGCTTCCCTGGCGCGCGCCGATGACGCGTCCGGGCTCGCGGGTCGAGATCACCGCGATCGCAAAGGCGCCGTGAAACTCCGCCACCGCAGTCTGCACCGCCGCGAGCAGGTCGCCTTTCGCCGCGCCATGCCAATGCGCGTGAACCAGATGCGCGATGACTTCGGTGTCGGTCTGCGTGCGGAACACGTAGCCCTGCACTTTCAGCCGTTCGCGGAGCGTTTCGTAGTTTTCGATGATGCCGTTGTGCACGACCGCGACCTCGCCGTCAGAAAGGTGCGGATGCGCGTTGTCGGGCGTCGGCGCGCCGTGCGTCGCCCAGCGCGTGTGCGAAATGCCGGTCGTCGCGGACAGCTTGCAGGTATCAGCTTGCGCCGCGAGATCGGCCACCCGCGCCGTCGACACGAGGCGCTCGAGATGCGGCGACGCACCGCCGTTGACGACGGCAATTCCGGTCGAATCGTAGCCGCGGTATTCGAGCCGGCGAATGCCTTCGATCAGCATGGGGACGACGTTTCGATTCGATGTCGCGCCGACGATGCCGCACATGATCGACCTCTGCGCCTATTTCCCCGCCGCGCGTGCTTTCACGCACGCCTCGAGCTCGGGGCCAGACTTGCCGTTACAGGAATCGGCGGTCGCCATCGCCTTGTTATGCCTTTCGCAACGGGCGCGCGCATCGCCTTGGGCGGTGCTGCAATCCTCTTTCATGTTGCCGTATTGCATGTTCTTCTGCTGGCATGATTTCAATGCTTTGCCCGCGAGCCCCGCGCAGGCCTTCTTGATCCGCATCGCTTCCTCGCAGCGCGCCTGCATCGACGGCGGCACCATGCTGCAATCCTCGGGCTGCGCCCACGCGTCGCACGCCGCCACGCAGAGCACCGTGCCCGCCGCAGCTTTCATGAGTGTCTGCGCCAGAACTCCGACGATCATTTGGCCGCCTTGGGCTTCTTCGTCGGCCGCTGCCAACCGGCGATCGAAACCTGCCGCGCGCGCGCCAGCGTCAACTCACCGGCCGGCGCGCCGCGAACGATCGTGCTGCCGCCGCCGATCGTCGCGCCGCGGCCGATCTCGAGCGGTGCCACCAACAGGCAATTCGATCCGATGTGCACGTCGTCGCCGATGACGGTCCGATGCTTGTTCGCGCCGTCGTAGTTCGCGGTGATCGAACCGGCGCCGTAATTGACGTTGCGCCCGACGTCAGCGTCGCCGATATACGCGAGATGATTGGCCTTGGCGCCGCGGCCGAGCGTGCTCGCCTTGACCTCGACGAAATTGCCGACGTGGACCTCGTCGTCGAGCGTCGCGCCGGGCCGCAGACGCGCATAGGGACCGATCCGGCAGCTCGCGCCGACGGCCGCGTCCTCGAGATGCGAAAACGGGAGAATCGCCGTCCCGGCGCCGATGGCGACGTTGCGCAGCACGCAATAGGGGCCGATCTCGACACCGTCGCCCAGCGTGACGTTGCCCTCGAAAACGCAGCCGACGTCGATTCGAACGTCGCGCCCGCAGGTGAGCGCACCGCGAAGGTCGATGCGCGCCGGATCGGCGATCCACGTGCCGCTCTCCAACAGCGCGGTCGCGCGCCGCAACTGGATGATGCGCTCGGCGAACACGAGCTGCGCCCGGTCGTTGACGCCGCGGACCTCGCGCTCGTCGCGGGCGACATGCCCGGCCACCGGCACGCCTTCACCGGCCGCCATCGCCACGACGTCGGTCAAATAGTATTCACGCTGTGTGTTATGCGGCTCGAGTTGCGCCACCCACCGGGTCAGAAGCTCCGTCGGCACGGCGATGAAACCGGTGTTGATTTCGTCGATTGCGAGCTGCTCGTCCGTTGCGTCGCAATCTTCGACGATCGCCGTCACGCGGCCCGCCTCGTCGCGAACGATGCGACCAAGTCCGGTCGGGTCGGGTACCCGCGCCGTCAACAGACCGAGGTCGCCGCGGCGCGCATGATCGACGATCGCGACCAGGTCGGCCGCGGGGGCGAGCGGTACGTCGGCCAATCCGACCAACGTGACGCCGTCGCCCGGCATGGCGGCCAGCGCGATCCGCGTGGCGTCGCCGGTGCCGCGCGGCGGATCCTGGACGACGAACGCGAGATCGGGCGCGGCCAGCTTCGCCGCGACGGCGTCGCCGCCGCGGCCGGTGACGACCATGATCACCCGTGGCGCCAACGCGCGTGCGGTGTCGACGACGTAGGCGACGAGCGGTCTCCCTGCCAGCGGATGAAGTACCTTGGGCAGCGACGAGTGCATTCGCTTGCCCTGTCCGGCGGCAAGAATCGCGACGTTAAGCGGAGTGGTCACGAATTGCGCGGCAAAGATGGGATCATACGCCAAGCAATAATCGCGCCTTTCAGAGGGGCGGCCGGTGCGACGCACGCGAATGCGTGCACGCAAATGTTAGAGTCTTGCCCGTTTGCCGGGGCACGCCCGGCCACTCGAACAAGACGCGGGGACGCGGGGTTACCCCCCGCCGCCAATTCCTAGGAGGATGCCATGCCCCTGTTTCGCATTGTTGCCGCCGTGGCGATCGTGGCCGCGTTCATCACAGCCACACCTTCGATCGCCGCCGACGCGTGCGCCTATCGCGGCCTCCTCGACCCGATGTACTGCGACGCCAACAAGGACATGGTGGCCGATGTGCCGACCGATCCCAAAAAATGGAGGGATCCGTCGACGATCGTCTTCACGTACACGCCGGTCGAGGATCCGGCGGTCTACGAAAACATATTCAAGCCGTTCACGACCTATCTCGCCAAGTGCCTGGACAAGAAGGTCGTGTTCTACCAGGTACAGTCGAACGCGGCCGAGATCGAGGCGATGCGCTCAGGTCGGTTGCACGTCGCCGGCTTTTCCACCGGACCCACGGCGTTCGCCGTCAACTTGGCGGGCGCGATTCCGTTCGCGGTCAAGGGCACCGAGAAGGAGTTTCAAGGCTACAACCTGATCGTGATCGTCAAGGCCAGCTCGCCGTACAAGACGTTGGTGGATCTCAAGGGCAAGAAGGTCGCGCACACGTCGCCGTCGTCGAACTCCGGGCATCTCGCGCCGCTCGCGCTGTTCCCCAAGGAGGGCCTAACCCCCGACAAGGACTACAAGATCATCTTCTCCGGCAAGCACGACCAATCGGTGATGGGCGTCAATTCCGGCGACTACGATGCGGGCGCCGTCGCGTCCGACGTTTTCCATCGGATGGCCGAGCGGGGACAGGTGAAGGAAGCAGATTTTCGCATCATCTACCGCAGCCAGAAATTCCCGACGTCGTCGTTCGCGTATGCGCACGACCTCGACCCGAAGCTCGCCGACAAAATGCTGTCCTGCTTTTACGACTACCGGTTTCCGGCGGAGATGAAGAAGGCGTTCGACGGCGCCGATCGCTTCTTCCCGATCAACTACAAGACGACATGGCAAGTCGTACGTGACGTGGCGGAGGGTTCGGGGCAAGGCTTCGACAAGGCGTCGTACGACAAGGAAACGGCGCGCGAAAAAGCGGAGGCCGCGGCAAAAGCAAAGAAATAGCGCCGCGTTCGGACTCGCGGCCGTAACGCGGCGGCGACTCGTCGCATACAACTTCGCCCGCCACAGTGGATGGGGCGCGAAATCGTTTCGCGCCGACCGACGGTCGCACCGATCGGCTATGCCATCGTCATAATAAGGCATGGCGCAAGCGGCGAACCGCTGGATCGGTCGATGTATGTGCGCGGCTGCGATCGCCGCGCTGCCCGGCTGTGCGGCGGTTGCGATCACCGCCGCCGGCGTAGGGATGGCGACCGGCGTGTCGCATACCCTAAGCGGCATCGTCTACAAAACGTTCTCCGCGCCGGAGGTCAAGGTGCGTCGTTCGACCGTGGCTGCACTCGGGCGCATGCAAATCAAGATCGTTGATACGACGCGCGATGGCAACAAGGAGCTGATCAACGCGCGTGCCGCGGACCGCAACATCGAGATCGAGATCGAAGCGCTGACGCCGAACACGACCCGAGTGACGGTGACCGCGACCAAAGAGGGCAGCCTTCTGCGCGACAGCGCGACGGCCACCGAGATCATTCTGCAGACCGAGAAGCTGGTCGGTAATGGGTGACGTAACGAACGGACGAAAGGAGCGACATCATGATCAAAACGGCAATCAAACATTGCACATTGGCGGTCGCGCTTGCGCTGGCGGGAACGTCCGCCGCACAAACCACGTCCGGAACAACTAATCCGCAGGCCGCGTCCACGGGAACGATCGCGACCACGGCCGCACCGTCGCCGGGCCAAACACGCGTCGCCAACAAATTCGCGGCGCCGTTCGTCACGCTGGCGGGATCGCCCGAAAACGCCGTCGCGCTGGCAAACGCGTTGCGCACCGCAACCACCGCCACGCTTACCTACACGTCGGTCGACGCGAAGGGCGTTACGACGACGACGACAGTAACGATCACGCCGACGACGAAGCCGATGGGCTGGGGCAACGTGTCGCACTCGCTTGCGCTCGCGCAGTTCGCGCTCAACCAGGCGGGCATCTCCAATCCGACCGGAGCGCAACTGCAAGCGGCCTTGCTGGGCGGCAGCATCACAACCGCGGATGGCAAGACCGTGACACTCGCCGGCGTTCTACAACAACGCGCCGCAGGGATGGGATGGGGGCAGATCGCGCAGAGCTACGGCACGACGATGGGCGCGGTGAATCGCGGCATCAAGGCGCCGGCGACCACCGTCGCCGCATCAACGTCGACCCCCACGTCCAAGACCGCGTCGACCACAGTGGTGTCGAAGGCGACCTCTACGCATGGCGTCACCACTGCCGGCAGGACCGCGGCGAGCAGCGGCCACGGCGGCAAGGGGATCACCACGGCCTCGGGCACGACTGCTGGCGCCAACTCGAACGGAATCGCCAACGCGACGAGCGGCACCACAGGCAACGGCAATGCCTACGGGCGCGGCGTCGTGACGGCCTCGGGCGCCAGCGTCGGCACCGGGTCGAGCGTCGGAAGCGGAGGCGGCGCGTCGAACGGCGTCGTCACGGGTGCAGGCGGCGCGAGTAGCGTCGTCACGGCGGACCCGGGACACGGCTCCGGCAACAGCGCGCACGGCAAGGGTAAGGGCGGCGGCTGACGTTCCGCGCTCTGGACGATGTGTTGCGCGGCGAACCGCCGCGCAACGCACGATCGCGCCGGGCGCCGCCTCGGCAGATGGCTTTCGGCAACGCTGGACTACACTCTCGCGCTGGCGTAATTCCACCGCGGAGCGATCCCGCCGGCGTCCATGCCCAACGCGCTTGTCATTCGCCGACTCACGAAGGAATACGCACCCGGTAAGCCGGTCCTGCGCGACATCGACATCGCCTTCGGCGAGACCGGCGTCAATGCCATCATCGGTCCGTCGGGCACCGGCAAGAGCACACTGATCCGCTGCATCAATCGGCTCGTCCCGCCGACGTCCGGCGAAATTCTCTTCGACGGCGTCGACCTCGCGCAGCTTTCCGGCGCGCAATTGCGCCACGCGCGACGGCACATCGGGATGGTGTTCCAGGAGTACAACCTCGTGGAGCGGCTCTCGGTGATGGAAAACCTGCTCTGCGGCCGGTTGGGCTACGTCGGCGCGTGGAAGGCATGGCGGCGCAAGTTTCCGAATGAGGACATCCAGCGCGCGTTTCGGTTGCTGGACGTGGTCGGCTTGGTCGGCTTCGCGCATCGCCGCGCGGACGCGCTGTCCGGCGGGCAGCGCCAGCGCGTCGGCATCGCACGCGCGGTCATGCAGCAACCGAAGCTTCTTCTCGCCGACGAGCCTACGT
>CATPAO010000152.1 GCA_955652025.1 Casimicrobiaceae bacterium | reverse complement strand
TGCTTGCGTTGCGCGCCGCGGGCGAGCAGGTCGGCTGGGGGTTTCAGCTGCAGTCGCCCGCCGTCGTCACCGGTCTCGCCGTGCTGTTCTTCGTGCTCGCGCTCAACATGTCCGGCGTGTTCGAATTCTCGTCGCTGATGCCCGGCCTCGCCAATTGGTCGCTCGAGAACCGCTACGCCGACGCGGTCTTGTCCGGCGTGCTCGCCGTGATCATCGCGTCGCCCTGCACGGCGCCGTTCATGGGCGCCGCGTTGGGGTTCGCGCTCGCGCAATCGGCGGGCGCCACGCTCGCCGTGTTCGCCGCCTTGGGCGTCGGCATGGCGCTGCCCTACCTGTTGCTGTCGTGGTTTCCGCAATGGAGGCGCGCGCTGCCGCGTCCGGGGATCTGGATGGAGCGGCTGAAGCAGTTCCTCGCGTTTCCCCTCTATGCAACGGTCGCATGGCTCGCATGGGTCCTCGGTGCGCAGGTCGACAACGACGCGGTGGTGCGCCTTTTCGCGACGCTGATCATCGTGGCGTTCGCGTTATGGGCGTGGCGCAACTTCAGAGGCGGTGCCACGAAAGCGTGGAGCGTCACGGCGGTCGTCGCCGCGATCGGCGCCGCCGTCATCGCGTGGCCGCTCTTCAAAAGCGACGCCGTTGCCAACACCACGCCCGCGCGCGCCGTCGAATCGCGCGCCGACGCCGCGTGGCTGCCGTACACGCCGGCGCGCCTCGCCGAGCTGACGGGTGCGGGTCGGCCGGTATTCGTCGATTTCACCGCCGCATGGTGCGTGACTTGCCAAGTGAACAAGCGGCTCGTCCTGAATGGCATCGACGTCCGCGACGCGTTCGCCCGACACGGCGTGACGCTGGTGCGCGCCGACTGGACGCGCCGCGATCCGGCGATCACGCGCGCGCTCGCCGCGCTCGGCCGGAACGGCGTTCCGGTCTACGTGCTGTATCGGCCCGGCCGGGAACCGTTGCTGCTCCCCGAAGTTTTGCGGACGCAGCTTGTCGTCGACGCGCTGGCGACGCTGTAGCGCGCGGATCGCCGGCCGGTGAACGTGCCGTTACGGCTTCCGCTTCGAATCGGCGTCGAATTGTTGTTGCGCGGCCTCGGTGCGGCGGATCCGCTCGTCCAAATCCGGATGCGAATCGAGATAGCGTAGCAACGGATCGTGCGGATCGGCCGTGCGCTGATCTAGCGCGAAACGACGAAGCACGTCGGCGAACGGCTGCAACGAACGGCCGTGCCGGTGCAAGAGCGCGTAGGCGTAATCGTCGGCTTCCAGCTCGAACTCGCGCGAATACCGCGCGTTGAGCAGCGCCGCGGGCATCACGGCGGCGAGCAGCGTCATGCCCACCGCGTCGCCGGCCACCGCCGTTACGAGGACGGCGATGCCGGATTGTTGCAGCACCATCCGCATCGCATGGCGCCCGTTCAGGTGGCCCAACTCGTGCGCGAGCACCGCAATCAACTCGTCGTCGTCGTGGACCGATGCGACCATTTCGTCGGTGACGACGATCGTGCGCCCGGGCAACGCGAATGCGTTCGCGCCGCCCATCTTGCGGAACTCGATCTCGACGTCGTCCATGCCGGGCTCACCATCGAGAAATGCAGCAAACTCTTGCTCGATGGCTTCGCGCCGTTCCGCCGGCAACGCCGAGGGTTTGCTGAGCGTCGCGTCGAGCGACTTCAGCGTCTGCTCGCCGATGGTCTGCTCGATCTCCGGGCTGATGCGCTCAGCGATGGGCTTCGCGGCGAGCGGCAATACCCGGGTGACGACGAGCCACACGATGCATGCGATGATGGCTACGGCGACGACCGCCATCGACGCGCGCGATTCAAGCCAGAACGCGCTTCGCGCAACGGCGCTCGTGCTGGGCCACAGCGCGTCGACTGCAGCGTGATTTGCGGTTTCGATCGCGGCGCCGCCGGGCAGCAGGAGGCGGCGGGGAACGTCGGGAATCGGGGGATCGGCGTGAATCTCGTCGTGCGCAAGCGTCGCCTGCATCGCGTCGCCGACGATCGTGACGCGCGCACCGTCGACCTCGACACCGACCCGGTGCGAGGTCGCGCGGCGACCGTCGTAGAGGATGCCCTCGAAGCGACTCACAGCGAAACGTCCACGTCGAACAGGTCGCTTACCTCGGAGCCGGTCGCGCTCACATGCGCCTCCGTCCCGGCGACATACGATTCGAGCGGCGCATTGGCGCGCGCGGTCAGATTTTCCGCCCGATAGCGCGCGACGCGGATCGTGGCCCACGCCGTGGCGAGGCCCAGCGTCAGCAGCACGGCGATGATGTTGGAAAGGTAAAGCCACGCAAGCCGGCGCGCCCGCAATGTCGCGGAGAGCCGCAGCGGCCCGATGGTCGTGGCGTTGGTCATCAGGTTCTGCGTGCGCGCGCGGACATACGCATACGCTGCTATGTAGATCGCGTAGGTTACGAGCACGAGCAGATAGCCGGCGGCCGACGTTTCGATGTCGGCGGCGGAACGCAGGGCGAGGATCGAGGCGCCGGTCGCCAGCACGCCGAGCGCCGTGAGCGCGGCAATAATCATCAACGCCGCGAGCAGATAGGTGACGATAAAGTCGCGCGTACGCAAATCGGTGGCGAACTGCGACGCGCCATAGCGATGATGCGCGACGATGAAGCGTGCGCGCCGCGCCCGATACCAGGGGTAGGCGATCCCCAGTGTCAGCAGCGCGATCAGCGCGCCGCCGATGAATACCCGCGCCGCTTCGGCGACACGTCCGTCGAACGCGAACGCGATGTTGCGATACGTCGAGTTGCGCGCGTTGAATCGCGCGGCGGCGACGACGATCCAGGGTGTCAACAGAAGGAACAGCGCGATCAGCGCCAGTTGCACCATCGGGACGAAATGGCCGGCGAGCGCCAGGCCGCCAAACAGCGCCAGCGCGATGATGCGGCCGCGCAGGATGGCGATCGGCGACGCACGATAGTCGAATCCCGTTCCGTCGAGCCTCGTATGCGCGTACAGGTACCGCCGTTTCCGCACCTTCCCCCAAGCGGAATAGATGCCGATCGTCAGCAGCGACAGGCACAGGCTGACGATCCAGATGCGGAAATAGTCGCCGGCGGCGCCGGTGAACGCGAACGGAAAGTGCTGTTCTTCGGAAGGGGTGTCGTCGGTCATGAATGCGGAAATCCGCCGCTCTCCGACGTTTCGCGATGTGTGGCTGTCAGTAACCGGAGCGTATCACCGGCCGCGACGAGGACAAGCGGCAGTGCGGGATTCCGTTGCATGGCTCCCTCCATGGGTAAACGGTTTCTAATGGGTGAGCGGCCTGGTCGATCCTTAACGTGCTACGCGAGCCGTTCGCAAGCTTACGTGT
>CATPAO010000151.1 GCA_955652025.1 Casimicrobiaceae bacterium | reverse complement strand
CGCCGGCATCCTGGTCGCCACACTCGTCAACCACACGATTGCCGCTGCGCTCGGCAGCTGGATTCGCAGCGTGGTTCCGCCGATGTCCTCAAATGGCTGCTCGCGCTATCGTTCTTTGCCGTCGCGGCGTGGGCGCTCAAACCGGACACGCTCGGCGACGAAGCACGCACCGCGTCGCATCTGGGTGTCTTCGCGGTGACAACCGTCGCCTTTTTCCTGGCGGAGATGGGCGACAAGACGCAGATCGCGACCGCGATTCTCGCCGCGCGCTTCGATTCGCTCGCCGCGGTCGTCGCCGGCACGACGCTCGGCATGCTGATCGCCGATGTCCCCGCCGTGTTCGCGGGCAAGATCGCCGCCGATCGAATTCCATTCAAGGCGGTGCGCATTGCCGCCGCGCTGGTATTCGCGGCGCTCGGCGCGTGGATCCTGATCGTCGGCGTGCCTGCGTGATCGAGCGTTGTCGAGTCACCCGGTATAATCAAGCACTTGCAATTTTGCACGGCCGCACGCGGCGCTGTCGCATCCCCACGTTGTCATGAAGCCCTATCAGCACAAGGAAATCGAAGCCGCCGCGCAGGCCGCGTGGCGCGCGGCCGACGCGTATCGTGCCGTCGAGCGCACCGATCGTCCGAAGTATTACTGCGTTTCGATGCTTCCCTACCCGTCGGGCAAGTTGCACATGGGCCACGTGCGCAATTACACGATCAACGACATGATGTACCGGCATCTCCGCATGAAGGGGTACAACGTGCTGATGCCGATGGGCTGGGACGCGTTCGGTTTGCCCGCCGAGAACGCGGCGATCAAGAGTCGCGAAGCGCCGGCGAAGTGGACGTACGACAACATCGCCTACATGAAGAAGCAATGCCAGGCGATGGGCTGGGCGATCGACTGGTCGCGCGAATTCGCGACCTGCGATCCCGCGTACTACAAATGGAACCAATGGTTTTTCCTGAAGATGCTCGAGGCAGGCATCGCGTACAAGAAAACCGGCATCGTCAACTGGGACCCTGCCGACCGGACGGTGCTCGCGAACGAGCAGGTGATCGACGGCCGCGGCTGGCGCTCCGGCGCACCGGTCGAGAAGCGCGAGATCCCGATGTATTACCTGCGGATCACGCAATACGCCGAAGAGCTCCTCGCCTATCTCGACAAGATGCCGGGCTGGCCCGAGCGCGTGAAGGTCATGCAGGCGAACTGGATCGGGAAGAGCGAGGGCGTCCGCTTCGCGTTTCCGCACGAGATACGCGACCGCGGCGGGGCGCTGATCGCCGACGGACGGCTCAACGTGTTCACGACGCGCGCCGCCACGATCATGGGCGTGACGTTCTGCGCGGTCGCCGCCGAGCATCCGCTGGCGGCGCACGCCGCGCAGGCGAACCCGAAACTCGCCGCATTCGTCGACGAATGCCGGCGTGGCAGCGTGATCGAGGCCGATGTCGCGACGATGGAGAAGCGCGGTCTGCCGACGGGGCTTTTCGTCACCCACCCGCTGACCGGCGAGCGCGTCCCCGTCTGGGTGGGCAACTACGTGCTGATGGGCTACGGCGACGGCGCCGTCATGGGCGTGCCCGGTCATGACCAGCGCGATTTCGAATTCGCCAAAAAATATGGGCTGCCGATCAAGCAGGTGATTGCCGTCGACGGTGAAGCGTTTTCAACCGACGCGTGGCAACCGTGGTACGAGGACCGCGAGCGTGGAAATTGCGTGAACTCGGGTCGCTACGATGGTCTTCGCCATCAGGCAGCCGTCGACGCGATCGCGCGCGATCTCGCGGCGAAGGGACTGGGCGAGAAAAAGACGACGTTTCGCCTCCGCGACTGGGGGATCTCGCGCCAGCGCTACTGGGGCACGCCGATCCCGATCGTCCATTGCGACGCGTGCGGCGACGTGCCGGTGCCCGAATCCGATCTGCCGGTCGTGCTGCCGGAGGATTGCATTCCCGACGGTACCGGCAACCCACTCGCCAAGCGCGCCGACTTCGTCGACACGACCTGCCCGCAATGCGGGCGGCCAGCGAAGCGCGAAACCGACACGATGGACACGTTCGTCGATTCGGCGTGGTACTACATGCGCTACGCCTGCCCCGATGCGCCGTCGATGGTCGATGCGCGCAACGATTTCTGGAACCCGATGGACCAGTACATAGGGGGCATCACCCACGCGATCCTGCACCTGCTCTACGCGCGCTTCTGGACCAAGGTCATGCGCGACTTGGGCTTGGCGCGGATGGACGAGCCGTTCACGCGACTCCTCACGCAAGGGATGGTCCTGAACCACAGCTATTTCCGCCGCACCGACAAGGGTGGCGTCGACTATTTCTCGCCCGCGGATGTCGAAGCCGTGCACGATGCGAGTGGACACGTCGTCGGCGCGCGGCTCAAGGCGGACGGCCAACCGGTCGAGTACGGCGGGCTCGGCACGATGTCCAAATCGAAGCTGAACGGCGTCGATCCGCAGGACATCGTCGACAAGTATGGCGCCGATGCGGCGCGCATGTTCGTGATGTTCGCGTCGTCGCCGGAAGATACGATGGAATGGTCGGACGCCGGCGTCGAAGGCGGCGTGCGCTTTTTGCGGCGGCTGTGGACGTTCGCGCAGACGCATGCGGACGCGATCAAGGGCGCCGGCGGTCCAGCGGCAAGCGAGGCAACGCGCGCCGTAAGGCGCGAGCTACATCTCGCATTGAGGCAAGCGAGCGACGACTACGAACGGATTAAATACAACACCGTCGTCTCCGCCGGCATGAAGATGCTGAACACGCTGGAAGGCGTAGCGGACCGCCCCGACGGCACACCTGTGCTGCTGCGCGAAGGGCTCTCGATCCTTCTGCGCGTCCTCTATCCGGTCGTCCCGCACGCGGCGTGGACCTTGTGGCAGGACTTGGGCCTGGCCGGCGAACACGGCAGCCTGCTCGACGCGCCGTGGCCCGAGGTCGACCCGCAAGCGCTCGTGCAAGACGAGATCGAGCTCGTATTGCAAGTGAATGGCAAACTCCGCGGCAAGCTGGTCGTCCCGGCGGCGGCGGACAAGGCGGCGATCGAGCACGCGGCCCGCACGTCGGCCGAAGTGGCGAAACACTCCAACGGCGCGCCGGTGAAGAAAGTCGTCGTCGTGCCGGGAAGGCTCGTCAATGTGGTCGTCTAAAACGACAATGGATCCCCGCCTCTGCGGGGACGACGAGCCCGCAAGCCGATCGAACTTCGCTCGATGGCTCGTCGTGCTCGTTCTCTCGGGCGGGCTCGTCGGCTGCGGTTTCCACTTGCGGGGGCAGGCGACGTATGCCTTCTCGTCGCTCTACATCAACACGACCGGCGCGCCGGCCTTCGATGCGGAATTGAAGCGCGCGCTCGAGGCCGGCAGCAGCGCCAAAGTCGCGCCGACGGCCGCGGGCGCGCAGGTGATCCTGGACATACCGCCGATCGGCGACGAGAAGGACGTGCTGTCGCTCTCCGGCGGCGGCAGCGTGCGCGAATTTCAGCTGGTGATGCGCGTCACCTTCCGCCTGCACGACGCCGATGGCGTCGAGTGGCTGCCGCCGGGTGAAATCCTCATCCGGCGCGCCTATACGTTCAACGAGTCCGAAGTCCTCGCGCGCGACATCGAAGAGCAGCGACTGTTGCGGGAAATGCAAAGCGACGCCATCGCGCAGTTGATCCGCCGATTGCAGGCCGCGCGCAAACCGGCGTAGGCTCCGCGTGCAAGTCCGACCGGACGACCTCGCCGTCCATCTGGCCCGCAAGCTCGCCCCGCTCTATGTGGTCCACGGCGACGAGCCGCTGACGGCGCTCGAGGTCGGCGACGCGATTCGCGCGGCGGCGCGTGAGGGCGGTTGCGACCTGCGCGACGTCATCGTCGTGGAGCCCGGCTTCAAATGGGATGCCTTCATCGGCGCCAACGCCAATCTCGGGCTCTTCGGCAGCCGCAGGCTGGTCGACTTGCGGATTCCCGGAGGAAAGCCCGGGGTCGAGGGTGGCAAGGCGCTCGAGGCCTACGCGGGCAATCCCAATCCCGACAATGTGACGCTGATCACGCTGCCAAGACTCGACCGCGCGACCCAAGCGTCGGCGTGGTTCACGGCGCTCGCGCAGGCGGGTGTGACCGTCGCCGTGCAACCGGTCGAGCGCGACGCAATGCCCGCCTGGATCGCAGCGCGCCTCGCGCGCCAGAACCAGCGCGCATCGAGCGACGTTCTCGCCTTTCTCGCCGATCACTGCGAGGGCAATCTGCTCGCCGCGCGGCAGGAAATCGAGCAGTTGGCGTTGCTGTTGCCGGAAGGCGCATTGGCGCTGGATGCAGTGTCGGCGATCGTGGCCGACGTCGCACGCTACGACGTGTTCCAATTGTCCGCGGCGTGGCTCGAGGGCGACGCCGAACGCGCGCTGCGGATTCTCGTGGCGCTCGAGGCGGAAGGCGAATCGATCACGCTCGCTGTATGGCAAATGGGCGAGGACTTGCATGCGCTCGCCGGCGTTCACGCCGCGATGAAGAGCGGCGTGCCGGTCGCGACCGCCGTCCGCAATGCGCGCGTCTGGGGCAAGCGGCAGGCCGCGCTTGAGCGCGCCGCGCGCCGCGTCGCGCCTCAGAGCGTCGGGCCGCTCCTCGTTCATCTCGCCCGGGTCGACGCGCTCGCCAAAGGATTGGGTCGCGGCAGCGCATGGGAAGAAATCGCCGCTGCGGCGCTCACGCTGTCCGGCCATCCGGCGCGGCCGCTCGCCTTGCCGGGATAGCTCCGGGCGGTGCGAGAGCCGCAAGCGTGGGTGTCCCAATGAGCACCGCCGGGCCAAGGCGCGGGTGCTCCCCCTCTCGGGGGGCAGCGCAGCGGCGATAGCCGCAAGCGTAGGGTTCCTATGACCGAGCGCGTCCGCGTCGTCGCGACGGTGATGATCGGCACCATCTCGACGATTCTCGCCGCGACGATCGTCAACGTCGCGTTTCCCGCGATGATGCAGGAGTTGCACGTCGGTCACGACACCGTGCAATGGGTGTCGACCGGCTTCCTCGCCGCGACGACGACCACGATGCTCGCTACCGCATGGAGCATCGAGACGTGGGGCGAACGCTCCACGTTCGTCGCGTCGCTTGCGCTGTTCCTAGCCGCGTCCGCATTGGGCGCCGTCGCATGGAGCGCCGATGCGCTGATCGCCGCGCGCGTGCTGCAGGGCGCGGCCGCCGGTGTGTTGCAACCGCTCGCGATGGTCGCGCTGTTCCGCGTGTTTCCCGCCGACGAGCGTGGCCGCGCGATGAGCCTGTACGGCTTCGGCATCGTGCTCGCGCCGGCGATCGGGCCCGCGCTAGGCGGCGCGATGGTCGACGCCTTCGGCTGGCGCTCCATTTTCCTGCTGCCGGTGCCGTTCAGCCTCGCCGGCCTCGCAATGGGTTGGGTGACATTGCCGGATATGCGCGCCGCGGTGCGGCCACGGTTCGATTGGCAAGGAACGCTGTTGCTGATCGCGAGCCTGGTGGCGATGCTCAATGTCCCGATCGTCGGGCATCGCGCCGGTTGGCTGTCGCCGGCGCTGCTCGGCCTCGCCGCCGCGAGTGGCGGGCTCGCCGTGGCGTTTCTCGCCTGGGAGGGCCGCGCGCCTGCGCCGCTGCTCGCATTGCGGCTGTTCCGGCATCGCGCATTCGCGTCGGCGTCGATCGTCTCGTTCGCCTACGGTCTGGGCCTGTTCGGCACGACCTACCTGGTGCCCGTATTCGTGCAAGACATCGCCGCCTACAACGCGACCCGGGCGGGCTACCTGCTGCTGCCGCCGGGCATCGCCTTGGCATTCGCCATCGCGGTCGGAGGGCGCCTCGCCGACCGCGTGGAGCCACGGTATGTGATCATCGCGGGGCTCGTGTTGTTCGCCTCGTCGAGCCTGCTGCTGGCGTTCTCCGGCGCCGCCACCGCGTTCTGGCTGCTGGCCCTTTGGCTCGTCATCGGGCGCGTGGGCCTCGGCATGCTGATTCCCGCGCTCAACGTCGGCGCCGTCCAGTCGCTTTCGGGCACCGAGCTCGCTTACGCGTCGTCGTCGGTGAATTTCGTCCGGCAGCTGGGCGGCGCCGTGGGGGTGAACCTGCTGGCCGTCGTTCTCGGGTGGCGGCTCAGCGTTTATGGGCCGGCGACGGCGGTCGGGGCGTTCCACGAATGCTTCGCCCTCGTGACGTTGGCGTTCGCGGTGGCTATCATTCCGGCGTGGTCGATTGGCAAACTGGGGAGGTAGCCATGTACCGGAAGATTCTCGTCGCCTACGACGGTTCGCCCGAGTCCAGGCTCGCCGTCGACGAATGCGTCCATTTGACGCCGCAGGCCGACCGCCAAGTGCATCTGGCCTGCGTGCTGCACGATCCTTCGCCTTATCTTTTGGCCGGCGAATTCGTCCCGGCGCCGACGCTCGAGGTCGATCGCAGCCGCAGCGAAGCCGACCTCAAGGCAGCGGCGGCGCGGTTGACCGAGCGCGGGTTCGCGGTGACCACGCATTTGCTGGACGGCGAGCCGGTCGACGTCATCACGCGCCTCTGCGAGACGTTGTCGATCGACCTTCTGGTCATCGGCCACAAGCGCAGCAAGAAATGGGCGATGCGCTGGTGGCGCGGCTCAGTCGACGCCTTGCTGATCGAGCGCGTCAAGTGCAGCATCCTCCTCGCCGGGGAGCCGTTGGCGAAATAGAGGCCGATCGCGGATCGCGCCAGCGTCATCGAAAATCACCCCACAACGCATGGATGGCGGCCAGCGCGGCCACACCCGCCGTTTCGGTACGCACAACGCGCGGTCCCAGGCGCACAGCAACCACGCCGGCTGCGGCCGCTGCGGCGATTTCCGCGTCGGTAAAGCCGCCTTCCGCACCGACAGCGACGTCGATGCCACTCGACGGCCGCGGGAGCTCCGCGAGCGAGCGCACACCGGTCGGCGACAGCACGATTCCCGTACGCGCCACGTCGCGTTTCGCGAGCCAGTCGGACCAGTGCACCGCATCCTGCACCTCCGGCACACGATTGCGACCGCACTGCTCGCAGGCCGCGACCGCGAGTTGCCGCCAGCGGGCCAGCCGGTGCACTCCGCGATCGCCGCCGGGCCATCGTGCGCTACGCTCCGTCACGATCGGCCGGATCGCCACGGCACCGAGCTCGACCGCCTTGCGAAGCGCGATGTCCATCGGATCGTTCGCCGCGAGACTCTGCACCAGCGTCACGGAAATCGCCGATTCGCGCTCGATCGCGAGAAACGTATCGACGCGCGCTTTGACGTGGCGTCGGTCGACGGCGACGAGGGTCGCGGCAAACTCGCCACCGCGACCGGTAAAGAGCGTCAGCGCATCGCCCGCACGCAGCCGAAGAACGTTGACAGCGTGGTGCGCGGCCGAGTGCGGCAGCGCGAATTCGCTGCCTGCGATCAACTCGGCGACCTCGTCGTCAACGAAGAATCGTGGCGAAT
>CATPAO010000150.1 GCA_955652025.1 Casimicrobiaceae bacterium | reverse complement strand
ATTCCGGTGTTCAACGAGGAGGCCGGGCTTGCGCAATTGTTCGCGCGGCTCTATCCGGCGCTCGACGCGCTTGGCGTGCCCTACGAGGTTATCTTCGTCAACGACGGCAGCCGCGACCGCTCGGCGGCGCTGTTGCGCGAGCAATTCCAGGCGCGGCCCGACGTGACGCGGGTGATCCTGTTCAACGCCAACTACGGCCAGCACCTTGCGATCGTCGCCGGATTCGAACGCGTCCGTGGCGAGCGGATCGTCACACTGGACGCCGATTTGCAAAATCCGCCGGAGGAGATCGGCAAGCTGCTCGCGGCGATGGATGCCGGCGCCGATTATGTCGGCGGAGTGCGCCGCGAACGCGAGGATTCCTGGTGGCGACGAACCGCGTCGCGGCTTATGAACCGGCTGCGCGAAGGCATCACGCACATCAAGATGACCGACCAGGGCTGCATGCTCCGCGCGTATAGCCGCGGGATCGTCGACGCCGTCGCGGCGAGCCGCGAGGTCAGCACCTATATTCCGGCGCTCGCGTACACGTATGCGCATCTTCCAACCGAAGTGGAGGTCGCGCACGAGGAGCGCGCAGCGGGCGAGTCGAAGTATTCGTTCTACAAACTGATCCGGCTCAACTTCGACCTGGTCACCGGCTTCTCGCTCGTGCCGTTGCAAATGTTCTCGATGTTCGGCATGCTGGTCTCGGCCGCAGCGCTCATCACGTACCTGATCGTGATCGTCGAGCGCCTGGTCCTCGGCGGATGGCGCGAGGGCTTCGCCACGCTGTGGGACCGCGACATCCTTGCTTTTTTCCTGATCGGCATGCTGCTGTTCGGGCTCGGCCTGATCGGCGAATACGTCGGGCGAATCTACCAGCAGGTGCGCGCACGTCCGCGCTACACGATCGAGGCGGTGCTGGAGCGCGACGCCGAGCACGCGGAGGCCGCGCCGCGGGTGCCCGTATGAGCGCTGCCGGGCCGTCCCAAGGTGCGAATTGCGCCCCCTTTGGGGGCAGCGCGGCGGCGAAAGCCGCAAGCGTAGGGGTCCAATGAGCACCGCGGTGGTTTACGCGTACCACAACGTCGGCGCGCGTTGCCTTCGCGTTCTGCTGGCGCATGGCGTAGCAGTCCCGCTCGTCGTCACGCACGACGACGATGGCAACGAGGCGATCTGGTTCGAGCGTGTCGCCGATGTCGCGGCGGGATACGGACTCCCGTGGATCGCGCCGGCCGATCCGAACGCGCAGGAGCAGGTCGCGCGTATCGCCGCGCTCGCGCCGGATTTCATCTTCAGCCTCTATTACCGGCACATGCTGAAGGCGTCCTTGCTTGCGCTGCCGCGTCGCGGCGCGCTCAACATGCACGGCTCGCTTCTGCCCAAGTACCGCGGCCGCGCGCCGGTGAACTGGGCGGTCCTCCACGGCGAGCGGTCGACCGGCGCGACGCTGCATTACATGGCGGAGAAACCCGACGCCGGCGATATCGTCATTCAGCAGGCGGTCCCCATCCTCCCAGACGACACCGCGAAGGACGTGTTCGATAAGGTCACCGTCGCCGCCGAGATCGCGCTCGACACCGCGCTGCCCGAATTGATCGCGGGCACCGCGCCGCGCGTAACGCAGGACCTCGCGCAAGGCTCGTATTTCGGTGGCCGCACCGCAAAGGACGGTCGGATCGATTGGACCGACTCCGCACCACACATTCACAACCTCGTTCGCGCCGTTGCGCCGCCGTATCCCGGCGCGTTGACCACGGTCGCCGGAATTCCATCGCGCGTGCTCAAGACGCGCGTGCTGGCAGAGACGTCACCGGCGTCGGCGCGGCCGGCAGTGGCCATCGACGACGGTCGCCTCGTCGCGCATTGCGGCGGCGGCGGAACGCTTGCGGTGGACGCGCTGGAAATCGACGGCGCACCAGTCGACGCCCGTCTGATCGTCGCGCGGTTCGGCCCCGCACCGGTACGGCTCGGACCTTGAGCGCGCGATGAATTCGCCGGTTCCACCGCCGTTGCGCGGATTCTCTAAAAATCGTATCGAAGCACCGATCGACGGCATTTTCGCCGTGGCGCTGATGCTGCCCGTGGTGGACATCAAGCTGCCCGAAAACCTGTCCTACGCGACCAACCGTGAACTGTGGACGCGGCTCAAATCGCTTGAGCGTCATTTCGTCATCTACGTGATCAGGTTCGTCGTGATCGGGATCTATTGGGTCGCTCATCACGTGCAGTTCCATTGCGTCCGCTATACCGATCGCCGTCTGATCTCGATCAACATGGTGTTCCTCCTCCTGATCAGCTTTCTCCCGTTTGCGACCGACCGGGTCGGCGACAACGAGAACCTGGTCCTGCCTTGTCTGATCTACAGCGTGACGCTGCTGGCGGTGAGCGCCGTCAGCTACGTCCACCTTCGATACCTGGAACGGCATCCCTACCTCGCGTCGCCCGAGTTCAGCCCGCTTGCGGCGAAACTGATCCGACGGCGCATCGCACTGTTCGCGATCGTGCCGGGACGGTCGACGTCGGTCGCGTTTTACAGCCCGCGCGTTGCACTATATGTTTACTTGCTGCTCGCCGGCGCGCATTTCATGCCCGGACGGATCGACGAGCACGTCATCGCCCCGCCGCCGGTCGCGGCGGACCCAATCCTCGATTCCGATCCCAACGACTCGCGTACCGGACAATGAAGCGCATCCTCATCCTCGGCGTCAACGGATTCATCGGCCACCACCTGTCCCAGCGGATCCTCGCCACGACCGACTGGGAAATCTATGGGATGGACATGCAGACCGAACGCATCACGGCCCTCTTGGCCGAGAAGCGGTTTCACTTCTTCGAAGGCGACATCACGATCAACCGCGAGTGGATCGAATACCACGTCAAGAAATGCGACGTCGCCCTGCCGCTCGTTGCCATTGCCACGCCGGCGACCTACGTGCGCGAGCCGCTTCGCGTCTTCGAGCTCGACTTCGAGGCGAATCTGCCGATCGTGCGCGCCGCGGTGCGCTACAAGAAGCGATTGATCTTTCCTTCGACCTCCGAGGTCTACGGTATGTGTGGGGATGCCGAATTCGACCCGGAATCGTCGGACTTGGTGCTGGGTCCGATCAACAAGCCGCGCTGGATCTACGCGTGCGCGAAGCAACTGATGGACCGCGTGATCCACGCGTACGGCATGGAACAGGGGCTCGACTACACGTTGTTCCGGCCGTTCAACTGGATCGGCGCCGGACTCGATTCGATCAACACGGCGAAGGAAGGCAGCTCACGCGTCATCACGCAGTTTCTCGGTCATATCGTTCGCGGCGAGCCGATCAAGCTCGTCGACGGCGGCACGCAAAAGCGCGCGTTCACGTATATCGACGACGGCATCGCCGCGCTGACGCGGATCATCGAGAACCCCGGCGGCATCGCCAGCGGGAAGATCTACAACATCGGCAACCCCGCGAACAACTACTCGGTTCGCGACCTCGCGACGATGATGCTCGATCTCGCCGGAACGTACGCCGAGTACCGGGAATCCGCCGCCCGGGTGACGCTGGTGGACACGAGTGCCGAGGGCTACTACGGCAAGGGGTATCAGGACGTGCAGAACCGCGTGCCCAAGATCGCGAACACCTGCGCCGACCTCGATTGGGCGCCTACGGTCGGCATGGACGAAGCGCTCCGCCACATCTTCGATGCCTACCGCGGACACGTCGCGGATGCGCGTGCGCTCGTCGAGTGAGGCTCGGTCTCAAGGTCGACGTCGACACGCTGCGCGGCACGCGCGAAGGCGTCCCCGGCTTGGTCGAGCTGTTCCGCACGCACGGTGTGGCCGCGACTTTCCTGTTCTCGCTCGGTCCCGATCACACCGGACGCGCGATCAAGCGCGTCTTTCGTTCGGGCTTCCTGGGCAAGGTGCAGCGGACGTCGGTGGTCAGGCATTACGGTGTGCGGACACTGCTGTACGGCACGCTGCTGCCGGGACCCGACATCGGGCGCCGCGGCGGCGACGTGATGCGCGCGGTGCGCGACATCGGCCACGAAACCGGCATCCACTGTTACGATCATATCCGCTGGCAGGATGGCGTCGGCGCCGCCGATCTCGCCTGGACAGAGCGCGAAATGACGCGGGCCTGCGATCGCTATACCGACGTCTTCAAGGCGCCGCCGCGGACGCACGGCGCGGCGGGATGGCAAATGAACGTGCACGCGCTGCGGCTCACGCAGCGGCTCGGCTTCGATTACTGCTCGGACGGCCGCGGCACGCATCCGCATCTGCCCGTATGGCGCGCCGAGCTGATTCGCTGCCCGCAGTTTCCGACGACGTTGCCGACGCTCGACGAGCTGATCGGCACGGAAGGGATCGACGACTCCAACGTGGCCGCGCATATTCTCGCAATGACGCGCGAGCCGCGGACGGCCGGCCATGTATTCACGTTGCACGCCGAGCTCGAGGGCATGCGTCTCGCACCGGTGCTCGATCAATTGCTCGCGGGCTGGACCGCGCAAGGATGGCAGCTCGGACCCGTGCGATCGCTGTACGAATCCGTGGAACCGCTTGCATTGCCGCGGTGCGAAGTCGCGCCTGGAGCCGTGCCAGGCCGGAGCGGCACCGTGCTCGTGCAGGGAGATGAGTTTCTGGCGCCACAGGGCTCCAAGCCGTAACACGACGGATGCTTTGCGTCCGGTTTGTCGATTTTCGGCCACCGCATGACGGCTTGGAATCTCAAAGGAGAAAGCGATGATCGGAAAAAAAGTCCCAGATTTCACCGCCACGTCGACCGGCGGTCCGTTCAAGCTGTCGGCGCAGAAGGGCCATCCCGTGGTCCTGTACTTCTATCCGAAGGACAACACACCGGGTTGCACGACCGAGGGCGCCAACTTCCGCGACCTCTACAAGTCCTTCGCCAAGCTCGGCGCCGTCATCGTCGGATGCTCGCGCGATTCGCCGAACTCGCACGACAGCTTCAAGGCGAAAATGGCGTTTCCGTTCGAGCTCATCTCCGACGCCGACGAAAACCTGTGCGCGCAATTCGACGTGATCAAGATGAAGAATATGTACGGCAAGAAGGTCAGAGGTATCGAACGGTCGACGTTCCTGATTGGTCCCAACGGAACGCTCGTACAAGAGTGGCGCAGGGTCAAAGTACCCGGCCATGCGGAGGAAGTTTTGGAGGCCGT
>CATPAO010000149.1 GCA_955652025.1 Casimicrobiaceae bacterium | reverse complement strand
GGGCTTAGCGACATTTCTTTCGGAGCAGGGGAGCGAGGGGAGTATTGCCTTATCTCCCATAGCGTCCTTAGCGTATCATAGCGGCCATTTTCACGGGTCTTGGCGATGAGCTAAGGCCCAGTTAAGAAACGACAAAAGGCCCCGACCTTGCCCATGTTCGGCTTCCTACGCAGCTACTTCTCCAACGACCTCGCCATCGACCTCGGCACGGCCAACACGCTCATTTACGTCCGCGGCAAGGGCATCGTGCTCGACGAGCCGTCGGTCGTCGCCATCCGCCAGGAAGGCGGTCCCAACGGCAAGAAAGTGATCCAGGAGGTCGGTCTCGCGGCCAAACAGATGCTTGGCCGCACGCCGGGCAACATCACGGCCATCCGTCCGATGAAAGACGGCGTCATCGCCGATTTCACCGTGACGGAGCAGATGCTGAAGCAATTCATCAAGAAGGTGCTCGATTCGCGGCTCTTCTCGCCGAGTCCGCGAATCATCATTTGCGTGCCGTGCGGCTCGACGCAGGTCGAGCGCCGTGCCATTCGAGAGTCGGCGTTGGGCGCCGGCGCATCGAAGGTCTACCTGATCGAGGAGCCGATGGCGGCGGCGATCGGCGCCGATCTTCCCGTCGGCGACGCCACGGGCTCGATGGTCGTCGACGTCGGCGGCGGCACCACCGAGGTCGGCGTGATATCGCTGGGCGGCATGGTTTATGCCGGCAGCGTGCGTGTGGGCGGCGACAAGTTCGACGAGGCGATCGTCAACTACATCCGGCGCAACTACGGCATGCTGATCGGCGAGACGACGGCCGAGATGATCAAGAAGACGATCGGCTCCGCGTTTCCTGGCTCCGAAGTGAAGGAGATGGAAGTGAAGGGCCGGAACCTCGCCGAAGGCATTCCGCGCGCGTTCACCGTGTCGTCGAACGAGATTCTCGAAGCGCTGACCGATCCGTTGAACAGCATCGTCTCGGCGGTGAAAAGCGCGCTCGAGCGCACGCCACCGGAATTGGGCGCCGATATCGCCGAGCGCGGCATGGTGCTGACGGGCGGCGGCGCGCTGCTGCGCGACATCGATCGTTTGCTGATGGAGGAGACGGGTCTGCCGGTCATTGTGGCCGACGATCCGTTGACTTGCGTCGTGCGCGGCTGCGGCAAGGCGCTCGAGAACATGGAGAAGCTGCAGACGATCTTTACGTCGGATTAGGATAAGGATACGAACGGGGGGTTGACGCCGCACGTGCGGCTGCAAGGAATTGATGCGCCACATTCCGGTCGAGCCGCCCGCCTTTTTTCATCGCGGCCCCAGCCCGTTCTCGCGGCTCGCGCTGCTCGGGCTTTTGTCGATTGCGCTGTTGTTCGCCGATACGCGGTTCCGCTATCTCGAGGGAATCCGCGAGTACGTCGGCATCGCGCTCTATCCGTTGCAGCGTGTCGTGGAGATGCCGGGCGAGGCGCTCGCATTCGTCGGCAGCTACTTCGCATCCAAGCACGAGCTCTCGGAAGAGAACGCGCGGCTCGCGCAGGAGCTCGTCGCGCACGCACCGGCCGTGCAGTCGTCGACGTCGCTCGAGGCGGAGAACGCGCGGTTGAAGTCGTTGCTCGATGTCGCGCGGCGCTATCCGGGCGCCGCCATTGCCGTCGAGGTTCTTTATACGGGACGCGATCCGTTTTCGCAGAAGGTCTTCGTCAACAAGGGGACCGACGCCAACGTCAAGGCGGGTGACGCCGTCATCGACGAGCGCGGCGTCGTCGGCCAGGTCACGCGGGCTTACCCGATGATGGCTGAAGTCACGCTTTTGACCGATCGCGACCACGCGGTGCCGGTGAAGCTCGAGCGCAGCGGCATTCGCAGCGTACTCTTCGGCAATGGAACCGGACGGGCGCCGGAGCTTCGGTTCACGGCGCCATCGGCCGACGTCAAGGTCGGCGATCGCCTGGTCACGTCCGGGATCGACGGCACGTATCCGGCGGGCCTCGCGGTGGCCGAAGTGATCGACATCGACCGCGACACCGGGCAGATGTTCGCGCGGATCGCGTGCAAGCCGTTGGCCGGCGTCGATCGCAGCCGGTTCTTGCTCGTGCTCGGGCACGAGGCGGCGTTGCCCGCGCGTCCCGAGGAGGCCACCGAGGTCGACGCCGCAAAAAAGGGCGGCCGCGGCAAGACGCGTCGCGGATGAAACAGCGATGAGAATGCTGCCGAACGTCACGTCGTTCACACCGGCCGGCCCGGACGAGATCCTGCGCCCAGTCAAGCCGACGTTCATTCTGCTGACGCTGTTTTTCGGCCTGGTCGCCAATATTTGGCCGGCGGCGCCGATCGTCGCTGCGCTGCGTCCGGATTTTCTGGCGCTCGTCCTGTTGTACTGGTGCATCCAGGAGCCGCGCTACGTCGGCGTCGGTACCGCGTGGTTCGTCGGTCTGCTGATGGACGTCGCCGATGCGACGCTGTTCGGCCAGCACGCACTTGCCTACGCGGTGCTGGCGTACGCGGCCGACTATTTCCGCCGCCGCGTGTTGCGTTTCCCGCTGTGGCAGCAAGCGGTGCAAGTCGCCGCGCTGCTGGCGTTGTGCGCGGCGCTCGTGCTGCTTGTACGCATCGTCGGTGGTGCGCCGCTGCCGCGGTGGACCTATGCCGTGCCGCCGATCGTCGGCGCATTGCTGTGGCCGCTCGTATCGGTGCTGCTGCAATATCCGCAGCGTCCGACGCATTCGGCGGCGAAGGGTTGAAGGTCCGGCGATGAGTGCCGCCGGGCCGTCGCAAGGCGCGAATTGCTCCCCCTATGGGGGCAGCGCAACGGCGCGAGCCGCAAGCGTGGGGGTCCAATGAGTGCCGCCGGGCCGTCCCAAGGCGCGAATAGCTCCCCCTATGGGGGGCAGTGCAACGGCGCGAGCCGCAAGCGTGGGGGGGTCCAATGAGTGCCGCCGGGCCGTCCCAAGGCGCGAATAGCTCCCCCTATGGGGGCAGCGCAGCGGCGCGAGCCGCAAGCGTGGGGGTCCAATGATGCGGCGCCCTCTATTCGGTTCGCGTAATCGCGGCTTCGGCGGCTCTCACTTGGGCTCGGGTTTCAACAGCGCGGAGCGCGACCGCTTTTATTTCCGCCGCCGGCTGGGGCTCGCCGGCGGATTCGTTCTCATCGCATTCGCCGGGCTCTTTGCGCGCTTCTTTTATCTGCAGGTCATCGAGCACAAACATTTCCAGACCCTGGCCGAGACGAACCGCATCGCGATCGTCCCGATCGTGCCGAATCGCGGTGTGGTCACCGACCGCAATGGTATCGTGCTCGCGCAAAGCTATTCCGGCTACACGCTGGAAATTACGCCGTCGCGGATCAAGAACCTGGACGAGACGATCGATGCGCTCGCGCGAATCGTCGACGTCCGCGACCGCGATCGCAAGCGGTTCCGGAAGTTGATGGAGGAGTCGAAGAACTTCGAGAGCCTGCCGCTTCGCACGCGCCTGTCCGACGAAGAGGTCGCACGATTCGCCGTTCATCGCTATGCGTTTCCCGGCGTCGAGATCAAGGCGCGGCTGTTCCGCCAATACCCGTACGCCGAGGTCGCATCGCACGTGATCGGCTACATCAGCCGGATCAACGATCGCGACGTCGAGCGCATCGCCGAATGGGACGAGACGGCCAACTACAAAGGCTCCGATTACATCGGCAAGGTCGGCGTCGAGTTGTCGTACGAGCGCGAGTTGCACGGCACCGCGGGTTGGGAGGAGGTCGAGGTCGACGCGAACGGACGCGCGGTGCGCACGCTCTCGCGGACGCCGCCGGTGCCCGGCAACAATTTACGTCTGTCGCTCGACATCAAGCTCCAGCAAGCGGCCGAAACGGCGTTCGGCGATCGGCGCGGCGCATTGGTGGCGATCGATCCGACGTCCGGCGACGTGCTCGCGTTCGTGTCCAAACCGGGTTTCGACCCGAATCTGTTCGTCGACGGCATCGACCCCGCCAACTGGCAGGAGTTGAACGAATCGCCCGACAAGCCTCTCTTGAATCGGCCGCTGCGCGGCGCGTATCCACCTGGATCGACGATCAAGCCGTTTCTCGCGCTGTCGGCGTTGAACTCCGGACGCCGCACGCCGACGCAAACGATCTACGACCCCGGCTATTTCCAGATTCCCGGCCAGGCGCATCGGTTTCGCGACGACAAGCCCGGCGGGCACGGCAGCGTCGACATGTACAAGTCGATCGTCGTGTCCTGCGACACGTACTATTACATTCTCGCGAGCGAGACCGACATCGACGATACCGCGCGCTTCATGACGCAGCTGGGCTTCGGGCAGAAGACCGGCATCGACGTCGAAGGCGAGCTGACCGGCACGCTGCCGTCGCGCGAATGGAAGCGGCAGCGCTTTGCTGGCAAGAATTTTCGCGACGAGCATCGCAAATGGTATCTCGGCGACTCGATCTCGGCTGGGATCGGCCAAGGTTACAACGCGTTCACCCCGATCCAGCTTGCGCACGCTATCGCAATGGTCGCGAACAACGGCGTCGGCTATACGCCGCATCTCGTCAAGTCGGTGCAGAATTTGAAGACCGGCGACGTGCGCGACATCGCGCGCGATCCGGCGGCGATGCTCACGATCAAGCCCGAGTACCTGGCCTTCGTGAAGAACGCGCTGGTCGGCGTCAATCGCGAGGGCACGAGCGCGGCCGCGTTCAAGAATGCCGGCTATACGAGCGGCGGCAAGACCGGCACCGCCCAGGTCTATTCATTGAAGGGCGAGAAATACACCGAGCACAAGGTTGACGAACGGTTGCGCGACCACGCGTGGTTCATGGCGTACGCGCCGGCCGACAAGCCGCGCATCGCACTCGCGGTGCTGGTCGAGAACGGCGGGTTCGGCGCACAGGCGGCGGCACCGGTCGCGCGCAAGGTGCTCGACTATTACCTGATCGGCGGCAGTGCGCCCGGCCCGGCGCCCGTCGTCGGCGAGCATTCCGGCGACGATGAAAGCGATTAGTGAAATCCGCACAAAGTTTCGCTCGCTTCGCTCGCACGATACTTTGTACGGGTGGGTTTCAGCGCCGCCGCCTTGGGGCGGCCCTGTGGCGGCGGCGTCGCAATAACGACGCAAAACCGAGCGCGAGTCTCCCATGCTGAGTCTGATTGCGCGCGCCTGGGAAGCGCTGACGCGCTGCGTCGACCGGATGCTGTTCGGCTGCGCATTGGCGATCGTCGGCGTCGGCATCGTCACGCTGTTTTCCGCCGCGGACCAGAGCGTCGCGCGGGTCATGAGCCAGCTCGCGAGCTTCGCTTTCGCGATCGCGCTGATGTGGCTGTTCGCCAACATTCCGCCGCAAACGCTCGCGCGCGCCGCGGTGCCGCTGTACGTGGCGTCGGTGCTGTTGCTCGTCGCGGTGGCGCTCGGCGGCACCGTCGTCAACGGCTCGCGGCGCTGGCTCAATTTCGGCATTGGGCGCTTCCAGCCTTCCGAGCTCATGAAAGTCGCGCTGCCCCTGATGCTCGCGTGGTACTTCCAGCGCCACGAGGGGCGACTGCGCTGGGTCGACTTCATCATGGCTGCGCTGCTCATCGCATTGCCGGTGTGGCTGATCGAGCGGCAGCCTGACCTCGGG
>CATPAO010000148.1 GCA_955652025.1 Casimicrobiaceae bacterium | reverse complement strand
GTGCTGCTGATCATGATCTTCGTGTTGTCGTCATTTCTCGACAACATCGCGGCAGCGCCGATCGGCGGCACGATCGCGGGCGTGGTGTTCCGCCCCCAAGGTCCACATCGGCTACCTGGCGGCGATCGTCGCGGCGTCCAACGCGGGCGGTTCCGGCAGCGTCGTCGGCGACATCACGACGGCGATGATGTGGATCGACGGCGTGTCGCCGCGGGCGGTTTTCGAAGCGTATACAGCCGCCGGATTGGCGATGGTGATCTTCGGCATTCCCGCGTCGCTGCAGCAGCAGCGTTATTCGCCGATCGCCCGCGATGCGGCGGCCGGCGTCCGTATCGTTTCCGTTCATTGGCGCCGCGGTGCGGTTTGCGATGGGATTGGGCTTTGGGTCCGCCGTGTTCGACAACATTCCGTTGACCGCGCTCGTGTTGAAGCAAGGCGGCTACGATTGGCGTTACGTCGCGTTCGCCGTCGGCTTCGGCGGGTCGATGATCTGGTTCGGATCGTCGGCGGGCGTCGCGCTGTCCAGCCAGTATCCGCAAGCGAAATCGGCGATCGCGTGGGTGCGCGTGGGATGGCCCGTTACCGTTGCCTACGTCCTCTCGTATCTTTTTATGATCGCGATGCTTGGCTGGCATCCCGACGTCCTGCATCGCGCTGCAACCACGACGCCGGACGGCGTTCGTGCAGCGGCTACAATGTCGCCGCGAACGACCGGTGCCCCGAGTTGAGCAACGCGCTGTCCGTCCCGTAACGTACTCGCAACTGCAATGGCCGTCGTCGATGACATCAGCGGTTTGCGCCGCATCCTGACACGATCTCGCACGATCGCGGTCGTCGGGATATCCGCGAACTGGTTCCGGCCGAGTTACTTCGCGGCCAAGTACATGCAGGACCACGGTTATCGCGTCATTCCCGTCAATCCGAATTACGCCAAGGTGCTCGGCGAGAAATGCTATCCCCGGCTCGCCGCGATTCCCGAGCCGGTCGACATCGTCGACTGCTTTCGCCGGCCCGGCGAAATGCTGCCGATTGCGCGCGATGCAGTCGCCATCGCCGCCAATGTGCTGTGGATGCAGCTCGGCATCCGCAACGACGAGGCCGCGGCGATCGCCGCGGGCGCCGGGCTCGACGTCGTCATGAACCGGTGCGTCAAGATCGAGCACGCGCGGATCCTGGGCGGACTCAACTGGGCCGGCGTCAATACCGGCATCATCTCGGCCAAGCGTCCGATCTAGCGCTCATGGCCGATCATCGCTTCGGATTCGACACGCTGTGCCTGCACGCGGGCCAGATTCCGGACGCCGCCACCGGCGCGCGCGCATTGCCGATCTACCAGACGACGTCGTTCGTCTTCGACAACGCCGATCACGCGGCGAGCCTCTTCAACCTGCAGACGTTCGGCAACGTCTATTCGCGCATCTCCAATCCGACGGTCGCGGCGCTGGAGGAACGCGTCGCGGCGCTCGAAGGCGGACGCGCGGCGCTTGCCGCGGCGACCGGAATGGCGGCGCAAACCGTGGCGCTGCTCACGTTGTGCCGTGCCGGCGACCACGTGGTTGCGGCGCGGACGCTATACGGCGGAACGTATTCGCAGCTCGCCGTCACGTTCGCGCAGCTCGGCATCGAGGCGACGTTCGTCGACAGCGATGATGCTGAAAATTTTCGGCACGCCTGCAAGCCCACCACGAAGGCGCTCTACGTCGAGACGATCGGCAATCCGCAACTCAATGTCGTCGATCTCGACGCGATCGCCGCGATCGCGCAGCACGCCGGCGTGCCGCTCGTCGTCGACAACACGCTCGCGTCCCCTTACCTGTGCCGCCCGTTCGAGCACGGCGCCGACATCGTCATCCATTCGCTCACGAAATACCTGGGCGGCCACGGCACGACGATGGGCGGCATCGTCGTAGAGTCGGGGAAATTTCCATGGGACAACGGCCGCTTTCCGCAAATGACCGAACCGTCGCGCGGCTATCACGGCGTGCGCTTCTTCGAGACCTTCGGCGACTTCGGCTTCACGATGAAGGCGCGGATGGAGACGATGCGCACGCTCGGGCCGACGCTCTCGCCGCTGTCCGCGTTCCTTTTGCTGCAAGGGATCGAGACGCTGCACCTGCGAATGCCGCGCCACTGCGAATCGGCGCTGGCGATCGCGCAGCATCTTGCCGCGCATCCGCGGATCGAATGGGTCAATTATCCGCTGCTGCCCGGCAACCGATACGAAGCGCTCGCGCGCAAATATCTGCCGCGCGGCGCGGGCGGCATCCTGACCTTCGGCGTCAAGGGCGGCGCGGCCGCCGGCGTGCGCTTGATCGAAGCGGTGCAGATGCTCTCGCACCTCGCCAACGTCGGCGACGCGAAAACGCTGGTCATTCATCCGGCGTCGACGACGCATCGGCAGCTGAGCGAGGACGAGCAACGTGCCGCTGGCGTGCAGCCGGAGATGATCCGCCTATCGGTCGGGCTGGAGTCGTTGTCGGATATTCTGTGGGACCTAGATCAGGCGCTCGAGACGTCTCAAATATGACGCGATATTCCGCCGTACCGTGGCCGTGGATCGGCCTCCTCCTTTGCCTTGCGCTCATCGGCCAAGAGGCGCTGCTCGCCGGGTTCCACGCGGGGCCGTCGCTTCTGCAGTCGGGCTGGCGCGTGCTGGTGATGGTGATTGGCGTCGCGTCGCTCGCGCTCTTGATCCTGCCATCGCGGCGCGTCGCCTACCTGCTCGGCTTCCTGGTGTGCGCCGGGCTGATGGCATGGGCTTTTTGGCTGCAATATCACGACGGCCTCGAACCTTGTCCGCTGTGCATGTTCCAGCGCGTCGCCGTCGCGGCGGCGGGCGTCGTATTCCTTGTCGCGTTCTTGCACAACCCGCGGCGCCGGGGCGCAACGTTCTATGCGTTCCTGATTGCGATCTTCGCGGGCGCGGGCGCTGCGCTCGCGGGGCGGCAGATCTGGCTGCAATCGCTGCCCAAGGACCAGGTGCCCGCGTGCGGGATGGGACTCAACTACATGCTCGAAACATTGCCATTCGCCGACGTCGTCCTCAAAGTGCTGGCCGGGACCGGCGAATGCGCGGAAAAGGGCTGGGAATTCTTCGGCCTGTCGATCGCCGGATGGACGTTCGTGTTTTTCGTCGCGATGATCGTCGCCGCGATCGCATTGGTCCGCCGGGACTGATCGCCGCGCTCACTTTGGCGCCATCCTGATCGCGCCATCGAGTCGGATCACTTCGCCGTTCAGCATCGGGTTCTGCACGATCTCGCGCACCAGCGACGCGAACTCCTCGGGCTTACCCAGGCGGGGCGGGAACGGCACCATCTTGCCGAGCGCGTCCTGCACTTCCTTCGCCAAGCTGTCCATCATTGGCGTTTCGAAGAAGCCGGGCGCGAT
>CATPAO010000147.1 GCA_955652025.1 Casimicrobiaceae bacterium | reverse complement strand
TTGCAGCACAAGCAATTGCGCGAAATCCTCCTCGGTCATGCCGCGACCGATCAGCGTTTGCACGATGTCGCGCGTGAGCGACGCGAGCGGCATTGGCACCTCGAAGCGCCGGCCGGCGTCGAGACCCAGATCGAGGTCCTTGCGCAACAGGTGCGGCGTGAACGTCACCTTGAAATCGAGATTGACGAACGCCGGCGTCTTGTAGCGCGAGAACGTCGAGCCCATCACGCTCTGGTTCATGAACGCGAGAAACGCGTGACGCGGCACGCCGGCCTTTTGGGCGAGCACCGTGATTTCGGCCAGCGACTGCGTGACGACGCCCAAGAACACGTTGTGGCAGATCTTGACGATGCGCGCCAACTCGCCTTCGCCGACGTACGAGGCGGCCGGCGCGATCATCTCGAGGTAGGGCAACGCCTGATCGAACGCGGGCTTGGGACCGGAGCAGACGAACGACAATCGGCCGGCCTTGATCACTTTCGCATTGCCCGATACCGGCGCAGCAAGAAGCTCGATGCCACGCGCGCCGAGCACCGCGCGCAATTCGGCCGAGCCCTCGAGCGAAATCGACGAGCACTCGACGACAAGCTTCGGCGCCTTGGCACCGGACAGCAGTCCGTCCGGCCCCGCGACGACGTCCTTCACGTCGTCGAAGGTCGATACCATGACGAACACGATATCGGAAGCCGCCAGGTCGACGACGCGCGCCGCAATCTTCGCGCCGTATTGCTCGAGCGGCTCCGCCTTGCTGCGCGTGCGGTTCCACACGGTGACGTCGGCGCCGCCCTTGGCGAGGCGCTCCGCCATCGCGTAGCCCATCCGGCCGATGCCGATCCAGCCGATGCGGGCGGTGTTGCTTGTGACGCTCACGATGGCAGGCCGGCCTCGACGCCGAACGGCATGTCGATCGCGAAGCGCCAGCTGCCGTCGGCCTGGCGTCGTACCACCTCGACGCTCTGGCCGTTCATCGTCGATCGCTGGCCGTCGGCGCCGGTCATCGTCAGCTCCCACTTGGACGTCACCAGCGCGAGATCGTCGGTGCGCGACACGAGTCGCTGCGACAAAGCAATGTTCGGCCTGGCGGCGAGAAACGCGCTCAACGCCTCCCGAATCGCCGCCGTTCCGACAACCACCTTGCCCGGCGACGGCATCAGCGATGCCTGCGGCTCGTACAACGCCATCAATGCGTCGAGATCTGCTGCGTTCAACGCTTGCGCGAACAGCGGATCGATCTCTTCGGGAGAACGTGCACTCATCTTCGCTCCTTTCTAATAGGGATTCGCGATCGGCAACTCTTCCGCCGGATAGAGCGAAATGATCTTCGGCCCCGACGGCGTCAGGATCACTTCTTCCTCGATCCGCGCGGCGGAGATGCCGTCGGTCGCGGGACAATACGTCTCGACGGCGAACACCATGCCCACCTTGAGCTCGATCGGGTCCTTGATCGAATTGAGGCGCGAGATCAGTGGCCGCTCGTGCAAGCCGAGTCCCAAGCCGTGGCAAAAATTCAATCCGAACGCTTCCATCTCGCTCGCGAATCCGATCTCCTGCGCCTTCGGGAACGACAGCGCGATCTTGTCCGACGAGACGCCCGGCTTCAAGAGCGCGATCGCGCGATCCATCCATTCGCGTGCCTTGCGGTACGCGGTGCGTTGCGCCGCCGTCGCGCGGCCGACGTTGAACGTGCGGTAGTAGCACGTCCGGTAGCCCATGTACGACTGGATCACGTCGAAGAACGCCTGATCGCCCGGGCGGATCAACCGGTCGGTGAAGTTGTGCGGGTGCGGACTGCAACGCTCGCCCGAGATCGAGTTGATCGCCTCGACGCAGTCCGATCCCATTTCGTAGAGCCGCTTGGTCGCGAGAGCGACGATCTCGCTCTCTTTTACGCCGGGCTTCAACGCCTCGGCGATGTCCGTGTACACGCCGTCGACCATCGCTGCGGCCATGTTGAGCAGCGTCAGCTCGTCGATGTTCTTGACCTCGCGCGCCATCAGCAGCGTCTGCTGCCCGTCGCGAACGTCGATGCCGAGCTTCTGCAACTCGAACAACATCGGCGGCTCGACGACGTCGAGGCCGAGCGGCATTTTTCCGACGCCCTCCGAGTCGAGCAGCGATTTGATCTCGCGCGCGGCATCGCGGAACAGCGTCGTGTCGGCACCGGTCGCACCGCGCAGTCCGAGCAACCCGGCGCGGCAATGGTCGTGATGAAGCCACGGCGCATGCAGCCGATGGTGCTTCGCCGCCGAGCCGAAGTCCCAGATGTACGGATCGCCGTTGCCGGTCAGAAGCGAGTAGCGCGTCAGCTTGTCGCGCGCCCATTCGCCGATCACCGTGCTCGTGATGTAGCGGATATTGTGCTGGTCAAAGCACAATAGCGCGCCCAGGCCGGATTGGGCGAGCGCTGCGCGCGTGCGCGCCAGCCGATAATCATGCAGGCGGCGGAAGTTGACGCGCTCCTCGAAGTCGACCTGCGAATGTCCGGGTGCCTGCAGCGGCCGATCCCACCTGTAGTCCGGGTCGATATCATCGGGCCGGACGACCGTCGGCTCGGGCGGTTTCTTCTTTTTCGTCATGTCAGACTTCTCGCGTCATGGCTTGCTGAATGCTTTATCGTAATACGTGAGATCAACGTATTTGGCGGGATCGGTCAGCGTCTTTTGCGGCGCGCCGAACTTGCTGCGCAACGCCAGCACGGTGCGGATCCCCGGAACATCGGGCGACAAGTCGCGATACAGGCCGCCCTTGTCGGCCAGCAAGATGTCGTAGGCCTGCTTGGCGAGCGCAGGCGTCATGTCGCGGATGTTGGCGACGAGCAGCGCCTCGGCGACGTCGCGGTTGGCGCGATCGTAGAGCCAGTCGGTCGCGGCGCGATAGGCGCGCAGGAATCCGACGAGCGCGGCTTCGTGCTCGCGCGCCCAGCTTCGACGCGCGAGACCCACCCCGCCCTGGTAAGCACCGAGCGATTCCGCGCTCGCGAGCACGCCGAAGCCGCGATTGCGCGCCAGGAGCTCGAACGGTGTGCGCAAAAGCGTTGCGTCGTGCTTGCCCGAAATCAGTTCGCGATAACGGTTCGCCGTGCCGCCGGCGCGCACAAACGTGACGTCGCTCTCGGCGAGACCATTGCGCGCGACCAGCTCGCGCACGACGAATGCGTAGCCCGTCGTCATCGCGTCGACGGACAGCGTCTTGCCTTTCAGCTCGGCGAAACTCTTGACCGCCGGCGCCGCGACGACCGTCGCGAACCCGCTGTCGCAACCCATGAACGCGAACAGATCCGGATTGTCGGGGATCTTGGCTTCGCCTTGCCCTTCCTGGTAGGCGACGAGATTGTCGATCGCGGCGGTGGCGATATCCGATTTGCCGTCGAACAGCGACTGCACGAGATACGCCGAGCTCGGCGTGTACGAGAGCTGGACCGCGACGCCGTTGGCTTCGAACATCCCTTGCCGCTGCGCCGCCCAGATCGGCAGGTTCCAGCCGCCGTCGAACGCGATCACGCGGAGCGGCGTCGGCGCGGAAGCGGGAACCGGCACCTGAGCCACGGCGATGGAACTCACGAGACACGCCGCGAATGCCGCCATGACGCAACGAAATCGCATCGGGATTTCCTCCGGGTTGACGCTTCCGCGATTGCGGAGCGCGCGTGTTATCGACCGGCGTCAACGATAGCCGCGTTCCCGCATTAGCTCAAGCCGCGAGGGCCGACCTCTCACCCAGCCCCTCTTCCCACGTCGCGGGGGTGGGGACGCGAGACGCGCGAGCGTTGGGCGGGTAAGGAAATCACTCGTAGCGGTAGAACCCGTGCTTGGACTTGCGGCCCAGATAGCCGGCCGCGACCATTTCCTTGAGCAGCGGCGCCGGTCGATATTTCGGGTCGTTGAAATCGGCGTAGAACACGTTCATCACGGCGAGCAGCACGTCGAGGCCGATCATGTCGGCGAGCGCAAGCGGACCGATCGGATGGTTGCAACCGAGTTTCATTCCGTTGTCGATATCCTCCGCTGTCGCCAGACTTTCGGCGAGCGCGAAGATCGCTTCATTGATCATTGGGCAGAGGATCCGATTGACGACGAAGCCGGGGCTGTTCTTGACGACGATCGGCGATTTGCCGAGGCGCTCGGCGAACGCCCTGCCCGAGGCAATCGTCGCCGCCGACGTCTGCAGCCCGCGGATCAACTCCACCAGCGTCATCAGCGGCACCGGGTTGAAGAAATGCATGCCGAGAAAGCGATCCGCGCGCGACGTCGCCGCGGCGAGCGTCGTGATCGAGATCGACGACGTGTTCGTGGCGAGCAGCGCGTCCGCTTTGGCCAACGCGTCGACCTGTCGGAAGATCTTGAGCTTGAGCTCGAGATTCTCGGTCGCCGCCTCGATGACGAGGTCCGCCGACGCGAGCATCTTGTAGTCGGTCGCGCCGCGCAGCCGCGACTGCGCCTCCGCCTTCGCGTCGGCCGTGAGCTTGTCCTTCTTGACTAGCCGGTCGAGACTGCCGGCGATCGCCGCGATGCCGCGCTCGACGGCGACGACGGCGACGTCGACCATGACGACCTCGATGCCCGCGACCGCGCACGCCTGTGCGATCCCGTTACCCATCGTTCCGGCGCCGATGACCCCGACCATCGCGATGTCCGCCATGTTCCTTATCCCGTCGCTGTTCCTTCGACCGGGAAAGTGTAACGGATCAGGCCGGCGCGACGGTGCGGGCGCGAAGGCGCGGACGCACGCGCTCGGCGCGCCGCGGGGGGTTGGCGCACAGGCCGCCCACCATCATCGCGACAAACGCCGGCGCGACGGCGGCGAGGTCGTAGGCGTTCTTGTCGGCGACCCATTCGCGCATCAATCCACTGATGAAGGCGTGGAGCGCCCGCGTGGCGAGCGACGTGTCGGTGTCGCTCGGCATCTGTCCGGCATCGACCGCTTGTTGCAAAAGCCGCTCGACATGACTCAAACAGACGCTGCGCTCACGCCGGCAGCGCTCGCCGATCGGGGCGAGATCCGCCGTCAGCTGATTGCGGTCGCACAGCACCTCGAACACCGCCTGCGAGCGGGGATCGGTCGCGAGACGCGTGAGCGCGATCACCATTTGCGACTGCAGCGTGCGCAACGGATCGTCCTGCAGAGTGGTCGCCGCTTGCTCGAGCGACGTCTCGAGTGGTAGCTTGGCGCGCTCGCACATGGCCGAAAACAGGTCGGACTTGTCGCGAAAATGCCAGTAGACCGCGCCCCGAGTTACGCCCGCAGCGGCGGCGACCTCGGCCAGCGACGTTCGCGCCGCACCGTGCAGGCGAAAGACTCGCTCGGCAGCATCGAGCAGTTGCCCGCGCGTGATGGCGGCATCCTCTTTGGTGCGGCGTGCCATAGGCCCAATTATATGATGGTCTTTACAAACATCCGCGATTGTATGTGATATTCTTGGGAACGATCGCGTTTGTTTCCACCTAAATTCGCGTTACCCCCGGAGCCACCCGATGCCCATCGCATCACACCCCGCATTACGTTCGCTCGCCGCTTTCGCGGTCCTTGCCGTCGCAGCCTGCGGTCCCGCACCGCAGCAAGGCGGCTTCCACGGTTTTCCGCCGGCGGACGTAACGCTGTTGACCGTCCAGTCGAAGTCGATTCCGGTGACGTTTGAGTACGTCGGCCAGGCGCTGGGCTCGAAAGAGGTCGAAGTGCGAGCCCGCGTCGGCGGTATCCTCGAAAAGCGTCTGTTCAAGGAAGGTGCGTCGGTCAAGGGCGGGCAGACCCTCTTCCTGATCGATCCGAAACCTTACGAAGCGCAAGCGGCAAGCGCCGAAGCCGACCTCGCCCACGCGCAGGCGCAATTGTCCCAGACACAACGCGAAGCAACGCGGCTCAAACCGTTGGCGGAGCGCAAGGCGATCGGCCAAAAGGAATACGACGACGCCGTCTCCAACAGCGAGCTCGCCGCCGCCTCGGTCAAAGCCGCCGAAGCGAAGCTCCGCGAGGCGAGGCTCAACCTCGGCTACACGCGCGTCGCCGCGCCGATCACGGGCCTGTCGAGTCGCGCCACCAAGTCCGAAGGCAGCCTCGTCACCGTTGGCAGCGACAGCCTGCTGACGACTATCTCTCAGACCGATCCGATGTGGGTGCAGTTCAACGTGTCGGAAAACGAGCAGCTCCGCATCGACCGCGCGATCGCGGACAAGAAGCTCGACTGGCCGAAGGACAACGCGATGGACGTCATCGTGAAGCTGGCCGACGGCACGACGCTCGAGCGCAAGGGCCGAATCAATTTTTCCGACACACGGATCAACACGACGACCGGCACGTACGAAACGCGCGCCGAATTCGCCAACGCCGACAATGCGCTGAAGCCGGGACAATTCGTGCGCGTGGTTCTCAACGGCGCGGCGCGGCGCGACGCGATCGCGGTGCCGCAGGTGGCCGTGCTCGAAGGGCCGCAGGGCAAATTCGTCTACGTCGCAGCCAAGGACAAGGACGGCAAGGACGTCGCGGCACCCAAGCCCGTCGTGCTCGGAGAATGGACGACAGGCGCCAGCGCCAACCAGTGGATAGTCGAGTCGGGATTGGCGGTGGGCGACAAAGTCATCGTCGACGGCATTGCCAAGCTGATGCCGGGCGGTCCGATCAAGCTCGCCGGCGCCGGCCCAGCGCCCGCCGGCGGCGCGATATCGGCACCCGCACCTGCCGGCGCGCCCAAGGCCGGCGAGGCGAAATCCGCTCCGACCGAAGCCGCGCCCGCGGCGAAGAAATAAGCGCGAAGGAACTCACTCATGTTTTCGCGCTTCTTTATCGACCGCCCGATCTTTGCGGCGGTGATCTCGGTGTTCCTGGTGCTCGCGGGTCTTTCCGCGATGCGCAATCTGCCGATCTCGCAATACCCCGAAATCGCACCACCGGTCGTCACGGTGACAGCGACGTACCCGGGCGCGTCGGCCAGCGTGCTCGAGGAGACGGTGGCATCGCCGCTAGAAAATGCGATCAACGGCGTGCCGCGCATGCTCTATATGAGCTCGAACTCATCGTCGCAAGGCGTCGTGCAGATCCAGGTGACGTTCGAGATCGGCACCAACGTCGACGAGGCCGCGATCAACGTCAGCAATCGCGAGAAGCAGATCGAGGCGCGTCTGCCGCTGGAAGTGCGCCGGCAAGGTGTTGTCGTCGAGCGCGGATCGTCGGCGTTTCTGCAGGTGATCGCGTTCTATGCGCCCGAAGGCAAGCTGGACGACCTGTTCATATCGAACTACGTGACGATCAACGTCCTCGATCAGCTCAAGCGGCTGCCGGGCACGACCAACGTACAGATCTTCGGCGCGCACGATTACGCGATGCGCATCTGGTTGAAGCCCGATCGGCTCGCGCAGCTCAAGATGTCGCCGATCGACGTGATCGGCGCGGTCAACGAGCAGAACGCGCAATTCGCCGCGGGCAAGGTCGGACAAGCGCCGTTGCCGACGGCGCAGGACCTGGTCTACACGATCACGGCGCGCGGACGTTTTTCCGATCCGAAGGAATTCGAGCAGATCATCGTGCGCGCGAATCCCGACGGCTCGACGGTTCGACTCTCCGACGTCGCGCGGGTCGAATTGGGCTCGAAGGACTACGAGTTCATGGGCCGCGTGAACGGCAAGCCCGCGACGCTCGTGGGCATCTTTCTAGCGCCGGGCGTGAATGCGCTCTCCGTTGCGAAGAGTGTCAAGAGCACGATGCAGGAGTTGTCGACCCGTTTTCCCGAAGGCCTCGCGTATTCGATTCCTTACGACACCACGCGCTTTGTGGAAGTGTCGATTCGCGAGGTGGTGAAAACGTTGGGCATCGCGATCGTTCTCGTCATCCTCGTCGTCTTCCTGTTCCTGCAGAACTGGCGCGCGACGATCATTCCGACCGTCGCCGTGCCGGTCTCACTGATCGGAACGTTCGCCGGGCTCTATCTGCTCGATTACTCGATCAATACGCTCACGCTATTCGGTATGGTCCTGTCGATCGGGATCGTGGTCGACGACGCGATCGTCGTCCTGGAGAACGTCGAGCGGCACATGCGCGAAGAGCATCTCGATGCGCGCAGCGCCGCCATCCGCGCGATGCGAGAGGTCACTGGACCCGTCATTGCGATCGTCCTCGTGCTGACGTCGGTGTTCGTCCCGATCGCGTTCCTGGGCGGCCTGACCGGCGAGCTCTACCGCCAGTTCGCGGTGACGATCTCGATCGCGGTCGTGATTTCCGGCCTGATCGCATTGACGCTGACGCCCGCGCTGTGCGTGCTGATCCTGAAGCGCGAGCACCATCAGCCGGGTCGGTTCTTCCAGTGGTTCAACCGGATGTTCGACCACGTGCGCGGCGGCTACACCGGCGGAGTCGCATGGATGCTGCGCCGCGGCTTGATCGGTGCGGCGCTGTTCCTCTGCATGGTCGCCTTCGCGATCTACCTTTGGCGCGTGACGCCCGGAAGCCTCGTGCCCGACGAGGACCAGGGCTACTACATCAGCGCGGTGATCCTGCCCGACGGCTCGACGCTCGAGCGCACGTTCAAGGTCGTCAACGAAGTCGAGATGGCGATCCGCTCGAACCCCAACAACCAGGACATCATCGCCTTCACCGGCTTCGATTTCATCGGCGGCGGCTTTCGCAACAACGCCGCGACGATTTTCGTCACGCAAAAGCACTGGGACGAACGCAAGGTCAAGGCGTCGGACCTGGTCGGCGAGCTGTTCGGCAAGACGATGGGCATCAAGGAAGCGCTGGTGCTCGCGTTCAATCCGCCGGCGATCTTCGGCCTCGGCACCGCGGGTGGCTTCGAGTTCTATATTCAAAACCGCGGCGGCGGCGGCGCCAGGCGCCTGGACGAAGCGAAGAACGCGTTCCTGGCGCGCGCCAACCGCGACCCAATGCTGGGCGGCGCGCAGACGCTGTGGCGCGCCTCGGTGCCGCAGCTCACCGTCGACGTCGATCGCGAAAAGGCGAAAAAGCTCGGTGTGCCGATCGACGACATATTCGGCTCGCTCGCCGCGACGCTCGGCACGTACTACGTCAACGACTTCAACAAGTACGGCCGGACGTGGCAAGTGTTGATGTCGGCCGATGCACCCTACCGCACCCGTCCCGACGATATTGGCGCGATCTACGTGCGATCGCAGACGGGCGCGATGATTCCGCTGTCGTCGCTTGCGACTATCCGCTATACGTCGGGGCCCGACTCGCTCGACCGCTTCAACGACCTCCCGGCGGTGAAGATCATCGGCCAGGCGGCGCCGGGCGTGAGCTCCGGCCAGGCGATCGCGCGGGTCGAGGAGATCGCAAAGGAAGTGCTGCCCGCCGACTTCAGCTATGACTGGGGTGGGACGTCGTATCAGGAGAAGCGCTCGAGCGGTGCTTCGACATTCGCGCTCGGACTCGCGGTGATCATGGTATTCCTGATTCTCGCCGCCCAATACGAGAAATGGTCGTTGCCGCTGTCGGTGCTGCTCGCACTGCCGTTCGGCACGTTCGGCGCGCTGGCGGCCGTGCAGGTCGCGCGGCTCAGCAACGACGTCTATTTCCAGATCGGTCTCGTCACGCTGCTCGGCCTCGCGTCGAAGAACGCGATCCTGATCGTGCAGTTCGCCTCGGAGATGTATCACCAGGGCATGTCCGCCTCGGCGGCGGCGCTCGAGGCCGCGCGTTTGCGGTTCCGTCCAATTCTGATGACGTCGATGGCGTTTATCCTCGGCGTGACGCCGCTTGCGTTCTCGACCGGCGCCGGC
>CATPAO010000146.1 GCA_955652025.1 Casimicrobiaceae bacterium | reverse complement strand
CACATAGATCGGATCCTTGCCGCCCAGTTCGAGCTGAACTTTGATCATCCGGCGTCCTGCGCTCGCGGCGATCCGGGCGCCCGTCGCGTAGGAGCCCGTGAAAAAGACGCCGTCGATCGGCTGTCGCAGCAGCGCTGCGCCCGCCGCGCCTTCGCCGATCACGGGAACGAATATGTCGGCAGGTACACCCGATTGATGAAGCATTTCGGTGATATGCAAGCCGGTGAGCGTCGCGTATTCGGACGGCTTGTAGAGCACCGCGTTGCCCGCGACCAACGCCGGCAGGAACACGTTGCTGCCGACGAAGTACGGATAGTTCCACGCCGAGATATTGGCGATCACGCCAAGCGGCTCGTGCGATATCCGCTCCTCGAGCCTTTGCTCCGCCTGCTTGAAGACCGTTTCGCCGCGTAGCGCGCGGGCGGATTCCGCGAGAAAGAAATCGAGGCGGGCGGTGAGGCCTTTCAACTCGTTGCGCGATTGGCGGATCGGCTTGCCGACTTCGTCGGTCAACGTGCGCGCCAGCGTGTCCTGCATGGCGACGACACGCTCGCGGAATTTGCCGATCGCGGCAAGGCGCTTGCGTAGCGAGACTGCGGCCCAGGCGGGCTGCGCAGCGCGCGCGCGCTGGTACTTGACGTACACCATCTTGTGCCCGTCGACCGGCACCTCGGACACGAGCGCGCCGGTGGCTGGATTGACGATTTTCAAAGCTCTTCTACTTGCTTTTTTTGCGTTCGCGGACGGCGTCGAGAAACTCGTTCAGGATCGGCGCGCCGTCGAGATGATTCGCGCTCATCGCCGGACCGAACATGAATTCCGGATGCCACTGCACGCCGAACACATAGCTCGGTCCGCGCCAGCGTATTGCTTCGATGATGTTGTCCGGGACGGCCACGGCCTCGACGTCCAGCCCGCGTCCGAGCTTGTTGACCGCTTGATGGTGGATCGTATTGATAGTCGCATCCTTGCGCGTGGGATAGAGCCGCGCGAGGCGCGTCCCCTGCACGAATCGCATCGGATGGAAATTGAGCTCGTATTGATCGTTGCGATGGTTGAGCGCCTCCGGCAGCGCGGTGGCGATGTCCTGATGCAGCGTGCCGCCAAACGCGACGTTGATCAGCTGGCACCCGCGGCAGATGCCGAGCACCGGCTTGCCCTTGCCGACGAAGGCTTCGAACAGTTCGATCTCGTAGCGGTCGCGCACGCGATCGCCCGCCCACTCGGGACGCTCGGCTGTCATGCCATAGGATTCGGGCGCGACGTCGGCGCCCCCTTGCAACACGACGCCATCAAGGGCCTCCGCATAATGATAGAGCCGCATGTCGCCACGCTTGATCAGGCCCTCGCTCTCGATTGCCGGAATCATGAACACCAGCACATTGGCCGAGATCACCCAGTGTGCGACCGATTGTTCGAGGTAGTGCAGCGTCTTGGTATAGACGCCGCCCAAGTCGCGTGCCGGTCCCTCGGGATGATGTATGCGGGCGGAGACGCCGATCAACAGCGGAGTGGTCATCAGACAGGCCCTAAAACGACTCGGCGAAGATCCGTTCGAAATCGCCGCGGGTGCACGGCCGCGGGTTGGTCTGATGACAGATGTCCGCGACGGCGATATCGGCAAGGCGATCGAAGTCTGCCTTCACGATGGGCCGGGAGGATCGATACTCGGAGAGACGCGCCGGAATGCCGATCTCCGCCTTGAGCATGCCTAGCCACGTTATGAACGCGTTCGCCCGCGCGGCGTCGGATCCCTGATCGCCGCCCGGCACGCTTGCAACGCGCGCGAGCTCGGCAAGCTTGATCGTCGCCGCCGGCAAATTGAAGCGCATCACGTGGTCGATCATGATGCCGTTGGCGAGACCATGATGGAGGTCGGCGACCGTCGACAGCGCGTGCGCGCACGAATGCACGGCGCCCAAATCCTTTTGGAAGGCGATCGCTCCCATCATCGAGCTCATCAGCATATCGCCACGCGCGGCCACGTCGTGACCATTTCGCACCGCCTTGGGAAGCGCGGCCGCTGCGATGCGTACGCCTTCGACCGCGATGCCGTCGCATAGTGGGTGATAGGCAGGCGACAAATAAGATTCGACGTTATGCGTGAGCGCATCCATTCCGGTCGCCGCCGTAGTTAGAACCGGCAAATCGAGCGTCAGTTCCGGATCGGCGAAAACGACCTTCGCGAGGAGCGCCGGCGAGAAGATGATCTTCTTGAGGTGCGTGGCGTCGTCGGAGATGACCGACGACCGTCCGACCTCCGAACCCGTCCCCGCCGTCGTCGGGAGCGCGACAAAATAGGGTAGCGGTCTTTCGATCGGCCGCACCTGCGGATGGTCCCACGCATATTCGAGGATGTCGCCGTCATGCACGGCCATCAGCGCGATCGCCTTCGCGACGTCGAGCGCCGCGCCGCCGCCGATGCCGAGGACGCCGTCGGCGCGGTGGGTCTTGAACGCCGCAGCCCCCGCCATGACTTGGCTCGCCACCGGGTTGCCCCAGATCTCCGAAAAGATCGCGACATCGAGCCCGGGCAGGTCGTCGAGGAAGCCCTTGAACACCGGCAATGCGGCCAGCGCGCGGTCGGTGACGACCAACGGACGTTGGACGCCTCGCGATGTCAGGTGATCGGCGACGAGCGCACGTACGCCGGGACCGAAATGGATCGTCGTGGGAAAGGCAAAGCGATGTACGGCGGGCATGCGATTCTTAAGGTCTTGTGGACGAAAGCCGCAATCCTACCGCGAATGGCAACGCGGCCGGCCCGGCGTCCGAACGACCCGAAAGCGCTTCCATCGGGTTATCGGCCGAACTGCGATCCGTGCTATCACCCAGGAGTGCCGCGTAGTTTCGCCTATCACGATCACGTTTTGACCGGCGCCCCTGGACTCGGGAAAGACGGAACCGCAGGTGCTTTCAAGGCGCCGTGGAAAATCATTCTGCTGGTGTACAACCCTGCGTTTGCCTTCAACCCGAATTTCAGGCCGTTACGAGCGACAGCAACGTCGATACTGCGGAGGCGAACGGAACGTTCCTGCCCATCAACCCGGGCGCGGCAAACCCGTATGCGATCGAAACCGGCAACGTGCTGATCTGCCTTCTGGTCTCGCCCGACGCCTGAGCTGGCCTAAGCCGGTCGCGGCGGTGTCACGGCGCTGTCGCGACGCGGCATTCAAATGATCTCGAAGTAGCGTTTCAACTCCCAATCGGTCACCGCATCGAGCCACTGCCGCCATTCCCACTCGCGAGTGGCGGCGAAGTGGTCGACGAAATCGTCGCCGAACCAGTCGCGTGCGAAATCGGATTGACGAAAAGTCCGCGTGGTCTCGATCAATGTGCGCGGCGCTCGCGGAACGTTCTCGGCGCCGAGGTTCGTGCCCTCGATCGGCTTGGTCGTGAGCTTCATCGAACTCTCGACCCCCGCGAGTCCCGCGGCCAAGCATGCGGCGACGGCGAGATACGGATTCACATCGGCGCCGGGACAGCGCGTTTCGAGTCGTGTCGCCTTGGGCGATCCCGACAGGACGCGGAAGCTCGCGGTCCGATTGTCGACGCCCCACGTCGGTTTGACCGGCGCCCAGAAGCCGTCGACAAGACGCTTGTAGCTGTTCACCGTCGGCCAGAACATCGGTGCCAGCTCGAGCAAATGCTTGAGCTGTCCGGCCAGATAGCCTTCGAACACGCGGCTCATCGAATGACGGCCCTTGGCGTCGTAGAAGACGTTCTTCTTGCCGTCCGACAGAGATTGATGGCAATGTCCGGAGCACCCTGGATATTGCGCGCTCCACTTGGCCATAAAGCTCGGCATGATCCCGAACCGCGCGCCGATCTCCTTGGCCGCGGTCTTGAACAGCAGCCCGCGATCGGCTGCCTCGAGCGCCTCGGAGAATACGATTGCCACTTCGAACACACCGGGGCCGGTCTCGGTGTGCAAGCCTTCGATGGGAATGCCGAATGCGGCCGTGTCCGCGAACAGCGCGGCGAAAAATTCACGCGAATGATTGGCGCGAAGCAGCGAGTAGCCGAACATGCCTGGCGTGATCGGCGTCGGACCGACCCCCTTCTTGTCGGCCCACGACTGCGGCGTCTCCGCGAAGTTGAACCATTCGAATTCGAGACCGCACATCGGATTGAGTCCAAGCTTTTGGGCGCGTTTCAGCACGCGCTTCAGCACCTGCCGGCCATCGAGCGGGAACGCCACTTCGCGACCGTTCTTTTGCATCACGAATTCGCCGAGGAAGAAATCGACGTTGTCGTCCCACGGCACGCGGCGATGCGTCGACAGGTCGAGCCGCGCCAACGCGTCCGGGAAGCCCTTGTGCCAGCCGGTCAGCGTCGTGTTGTCATAGCAGACGTCCTGAGAGTCCCATCCGAAGACGACGTCGCAGAAACCGAAGCCGCCTTCGACGGCCGACGCGAATTTGTCCTTGTGGATGTACTTGCCGCGCAGAATACCGTCGATGTCGGAGACGGCGACCTTGACTCGATGTCCCGGCGACTTGCGCACGGCGGCGATGACTTGAGCGGGCGTGGCCGGAACCTGCATGCGAAACTCCCCGAAGAAATCCTGTTGTTCTCGGCGCAAAGAAGCAGCCGTTCGTGCGATTCGGGCATTCTAGCGCAACGTTAGCGACGGCTTAGAATCGTTGCGGCTTCACTCATCGTGGATCCCAACGTTCTTCGTATGCGCTCCTCCACCGCCCTGGTTGTGCTGCACGTTGCCGTCGCGTTGTTCGGCTTTGCGGCGCTGTTCGGCAAGTGGATCGCGCTGCCGCCAGTCGTCATCGTCCTCGGGCGCACGGTCGTCGCGGCCATCACACTGGCGGTGGTCGCGCGCATGACGCGGCAACGGATCCTCCGGCCGAACGCAACGTTCGCCGCGACGGGCGCGCTGCTTGCGCTGCACTGGGTGACGTTCTTTGCCGCCGTCCAGATATCGAACGTCGCGACCGGACTTCTCGGATTCGCGAGCTTTCCCGTGTTCGTCATGGTGTTCGAGACTGTTGCGCGCCGACGCCTTCCAATCGCACGCGAGTTCGCCGAAGTATCGCTGGTCATCGTCGGACTGGCGCTGCTCGTGCCGGAATTCTCATGGTCGAGTGCTACCGTGCGGGGTCTTGCGTGGGGCGTCGTCTCCGGTCTCACGTTCGCGCTGTTGACCCTCGCCAATCGTGCGCGGGTGTCGCGCGTCGGCGCGACGCCGCTCGCGCTGTGGCAGAACGCATTTGCCGCGTTATGGCTTTTGCCGGTCGTCGTGGTCACCGCGCCGACTATCGCGCTCACGCCGCGCGACGTGGCGTTGGTGCTGACGCTCGGCGTGTTTTGCACGGCGCTCGCGCACACGATGTTCATCGCGAGCATGCGACGCATGAGCGCTCAAACCGCGAGCATCGTCAGCATTCTCGAGCCCGTCTACGGCATCGCATTGGCGGCGCTCTTACTCGGTGAAATCCCGGATCTTCGCGCGCTCACCGGAGGTGCGTTGATCATTTCGGCCGCGGCGCTCGCCACGCGCGGCGCCATGGCGCGTTCGACGGCGTTTCGGTAGCATCCAGCTTTCCATAAGAAGGAGCGCGCGATGATCGTCATGCTGATGGGCGTGACGGGCTGCGGCAAGACCACCGTGGGACGCGCGCTGGCGCAATCGCTCGCCTGGGTGTTTTACGACGCCGACGACTTTCACCCGCCCGCAAACGTTGCCAAGATGGCGGCCGGTATTCCGCTCACCGACGACGATCGCTGGCCGTGGCTCGATCGCATTGCCGACCTGAGCGGGTGCGCGCAGGGGCGCGGCGACCACGCGGTGCTCGCGTGCTCGGCGCTCAAGCAAAGCTATCGTGATCGCATCGCGCGCGCCGGCGACATGCATGTCGTCTATTTGAAGGGCGACCTCGCGACGATCGAGGCGCGGCTCGCCACGCGGCGACATAAATACATGCCGGCGTCGCTGTTGGCGAGTCAATTCGCCACCTTGGAGGCGCCGGCCAACGCGCTCGTGGTGGACATTCGCAATGAGGTGGCCGTACAAGTGGCCGCGATTCGCGACGGATTGCAGCTCAAGACCGCGTCGGTATGACCAACAGGACGCGCTACCGCAAGGCAACCCAGGTCCTGCATCTCGGCCGCGATCCGCGCAAATACCTGGGCGCGGTCAACACGCCGGTGTTTCGCGCGACGACCATCCTGTTCCGCGAATTGGCGGATCTCGAGCAGGCGGCGCGCGGTGAGTATGCGGGGCTGACGTATGGCCTGCACGGTTTGCCGACGGTGGTCGATTTGCAGAACGCGGTGGCCACGCTCGAAGGCGGTTTCGCGGCGCTCGCCGTCCCTTCGGGGCTGACTGCGACGACGCTGCCGCTACTGGCGCTCGCAAAACCCGGCGACCACGTGCTTGTCACCGATGTCATTTACGGACCGACGAAGCGCTTTTGCGAGAATCATTTGCGACGGCTCGGCATCGACGTCAGCTACTACGATCCGTTGGCCGGCGCGGCGGTCGAGCGCGACTTCCGGCCGAATACGCGGATCGTCTTCGCCGAGTCCCCCGGATCGCTGACGTTCGAGGTGCAGGACATTCCGGCGCTTGCAGCCGTCGCGCATGCGCGCGGTGCGATCGTCGTGCTCGACAACACCTGGGCGACGCCGCTCGGCTTTCGCGCCTTCGATCACGGCGTCGATGTTTCCGTTCACGCCGCGACCAAATACATCGGCGGGCATTCGGACGTGTTGCTCGGCGTCATCGTCGCAAGCGAAGCGACGCACCTGGCACTGCATCGGATATGGACCGACATGGGCATCGCCGCATCGACCGACGATTGCTTTCTCGGCTTACGCGGGTTGCGTACGCTCGCGACCCGGCTTACGCAGCATCAGGCGAGCGCGCTCGAGATTGCGCAGTGGCTGCAGACGCGACCCGAGGTCGCCGAGGTGCTTTATCCAGCGCTGCCGGGCGCCCGCGGCCACGCATTGTGGAAGCGCGATTTCACCGCGGCGTCGGGGTTGTTCGGCGTCGTGTTGCGCCCGGTCGCGCACGAGCGAATCGCCGCCATGCTGAATGGCATGCGATTGTTCGCGATGGGATGGAGTTGGGGTGGATTCGAGAGTCTGATCATTCCTACGTATCCGGAACGCACGCGCAGCGTCACGCGCTGGCAGGCGGTCGGTCCATCGCTGCGGCTCCACGTCGGGCTCGAGGATCCCGCGGACTTGATCGACGATCTGGCGGACGGCTTCGCGCGCCTGACCGGATAGGCGCTCGCCATTCGCTCAGGCGAGGCCCATTTTCTGCACGAACGGCGGCCACCGCGCGTCCCCGTGCAGCGGCTTCAGCAGCGGATCGGTGGTCGTATGGGCGAGGCCCGGATCGCGCGCCTCGTACGCCCTTTCGAGCCATCCGAACGCCCGGTCGACCTCGCCGCGCCAGGCGCAAGCCACTGCGACCTGATAGCCCGCGGGTGCGCCGTGATCGGCGATCAGCTGATTCACCGCGGCGTCCGCTTCCGCGGCGCGCCCGAGCGTGTGCAGGGCCATGGCCGTCCCCAGCAACCGGAAATCGGGAAGGAATTCCCGTTCGGCGAGTTCGAGTGCCTCATCGGCGTGGCCCTGTAACAACCGGGTGATCGACAGGAAGCAGTGCGCCAGGCCGGCCTTGGGGTTAAGGTCGAGCGCGGCGTGCAGTGCCTTTTCGGCTTCGTCGAGCCGCCCATACATCGCGCAGCGCAAGCCGAGGAAGCGCCGCGTGGAGGTACTCAAAGGGTCGAGCGACACCGCTCTGCGCAGGAGCTCGATGCATTCATCGTGGCGGCCGAGGACCCCGGCGAGACTGGCGACAGCACGTAGCACGTCGGCGT